>JAXJQK010000135.1:0-4787 GCA_036311185.1 Acutalibacteraceae bacterium
AGTAAGCAACAAACAAAGTGCTTTTCGTGTTATGCTTTTACTTTTTGTTTTCATAAAATGTTTCCTTTCTGATTTAACACTAGGTGTCTTTTCGTTGTTTTCTTTTCTTCTTTTTCTTAGGAGCTTTTTCCTTTGCTTCCTTAAGACCAGCCGTTTCCAAAGCTCTTGGCCACGGACCGAGAAAGGCTTTTATTCGTGAGCGTGTTACTTCATCGAAATCATCCTTATGTGGAAGTCTATCCAGCTCCTTATGCTTTTCTCTTAAAAGTTCTACCGCCCAGGACTTTTTCTCTTCAGTTGTCACATTCATCCCTCCTCTAAAAACAAAAACTCTTCCAACATAAAGGTTGGAAGAGTACAACAGATTTAAAGCACGACAAAACAGCTTTGAATTACACAAGCGAGTATACCACACGCATTTTGTGCAGACAGCACCATCTAAAAAAACTCTTGTGCCTGAAAACAATCAAGCGATTACCTAAAGTAAAAAAAGAGTGCCAACCCAAAGCCACATATTGCGGTAAATCGGTTGCACTCTTCTCACCAAAGTTGTGTTAAACCTAAAAAAAGAAACGGCAGGTATCCTGACTTATGATACTGTGTACTACACCTAAAAGCACTCCTTCTCAGGAGAAATCCCAATGGTTCTGTGCCTTCTATATCAAATACAGTAATGGCGGTTGTTCCGGATTCGAACC
Organism: Acutalibacteraceae bacterium; assembly: GCA_036311185.1. Lineage (GTDB taxonomy): Bacteria > Bacillota > Clostridia > Oscillospirales > Acutalibacteraceae > CAG-964. Next base: position 699 of record JAXJQK010000135.1, read on the forward strand.
GGATTCCCTTTTACATTTACTCAGCCTACAACTTTTCAAACCGTATCTTTCATAAGCTATTAAGTTAAGTACAGTATATCATACAAATCTCGATTTTTCAATATATAAAAATTCAAATGGCTCCCTATAATATCTCAGATTTTTAATGTAAGTTGTAAATTAAATCACTATTGATAATTTCACTTAGAAGTGCCCCCTGTCAAGCAGACAAACGAAATAATAAAAATATTTAATTAAATAATTCCATTGATAGCATAAATTTCGACTATAAGCATAAATCCAACCACGCCTACCTATCCACCTTGTAATGGGATATAATTCTCATTACAAGGTGGATTTTAATATGGCAAGAAAAACTAAAAATGAAAAGATAAAATTAATAGTTGATTATGAGGCGAGTGGTCTGTCTATGTCGGAACGGTGTAATCCCAATGGTATCTCTACATCAATATTCGCAGGATAGATTGGTAGTACAAAGACTGATATATTTTTGTATTGACTATTACATAATCACCTACAAAAATTATTCCGTTGAAGCATTTTTATTTCTGTGTTACAATGATTTACAGCATAATTTTTTTATTCAGCTAAAATCCACTGTTTATACAGATTTCTAGGCAGTTGTGGATATAACAGGAATGGCTCTGCAGTTGCCAGTATGAGTGCTTATAACTGACTCAGGTTATGAGCACTCTTTTTGTTTATAAAATTTTTAAGCTATTTATCATAGATGAAAAACTGGAATTTAAATTTGCATTACCGAATTATAAGTTTAAAATGGTTGAATTTGTTCCAGAAAAAATGATATACTATCGATATAATGAAGTGATGGAGCATAAGGAGTAATATTTATTATATGATAATTACTGTGTTCAAGCTTTGTAGGATTGCATGCTGGTGATTATTTAAGTTTTTCTGTATATGAAGAGGTGATAATAAACAATGGGTAAATTTGTATATAAGAATAAAGAATGTATGGATAAGATGCATGCTTTTTATGATAAAGCTCTTGATTCGTTGAATATTAATTATGAAGAGCAGTATGTAGATACTACTTTCGGCAAAACACATGTGTTGATAATTGGAGACACAACAAAGAGAAAACTGATTACTTTGCATGGTGGAAATGGTATTTCGCCTTTGAATATAAGAATTTTTATACCACTTTTAAAAGAATACTGTGTTATTGCACCTGATGTTATAGGTATGCCAGGAAAGTCAGAGCCATATCGTAATCTGAATACGAATAAAGATGACTATGGATTATGGCTTGGTGAAGTAATGGATAATATGAATTTGCTGAAATGCTTATTTGCTGTTTCGTCCTATAGTGCTGCAATGTTATTGTCTTTTGCACAAATATATCCTGATAGAATTGAAAAGGCATTATTGTTGGTACCGTCAGGGATAGCACATGGAAAAATAGCACCGATGATCAGTAAAATGGTAGTACCCTTTATGAAGTATTACATAAAACCAGATACAGAAACATTGAAAAATGTTGTGGAGACAATGGTGACGGAAAGTGATGATTTGTGGTGCGAATTTCTTGATATTATGATGTCATCTTATAAGATGGAAATGCGTCCACCAAGAGAGTTTTCAAAAAAGGAACTAAAGAATTTTAATGCAGATATTATCCTGTTTGCCTCTGAGAATGATATTTTCTTTCCAGCATCAAAAATATTTGCAAAGGCAAAGTTATTATTTACCAGTAATTGTAAGATGATAGAAATTAATAGCAAACATCTGCCTGATGAAAAGACGATGAAGTATGTTTGTGCAGAAACAATAGCATTCTTTAATTCTTAGAGGAGTATTACGAAACAAAAATTTGTCTAACAAATGAAATTTTCAGTGTCTTAAATTGAATAATAGCTAGGTGTAAGTCGGTTAGTGTTATGCTAATCGACTCTTTTTATAGATAGAAAAAATTCAAAAAGGGGTAATCTTATCTCAAAACATCTTCACTTATACCTGAGGGAGAGCATATTTTTAACTGGTTTTGAAAAAATTATATAAACAGTTATCTTGTTATCTTGATGAATTAAGATAACAATGATATACTACTATTAAAAGAGATTAGGAGGTACTTTATGGATATAATTCGAATCAGATATATAAAGGAATGGATTTCGCAACTTCCATCTGGAAATATCACATATAAAACTATTAAAGGCAAAAAATACCCTTACTATCAATGGACCGAAGATGGTAAACAACATGGCAGAAGAGTCAAAGATGACGAGCTTATAGAACTTTCCGAAAAAATAGAACAAAGAAAAACTTTGGAGAAAAAATTAAAAGACTCAGGAGCTACTGCTGACTTGTTGGATGAAAAATTCTTTTTCTCTTTAGTAAAGACAGACAAAGAATTGCTTGACTTTGTAGCACCTGTAAAAAACCTAAAAAAGCGTAATTGCTATAAAAATCTTCACGAGTATATTTACGGCAACAGCACCGATAGAGTGTTTATTTTGTACGGACTCCGAAGAACAGGTAAGACTACTTTAATACGTCAGCTTATATCTGAAATGTCGGAAGAAAGGCTAATGCAAACTGCATTTATGCAAATCAATTCAACCATAGACCTTGCTAAACTGAACATTGACCTTAAGCAGCTTTCAAAGATGGGTTATCGTTATGTGTTCATAGATGAAGTAACTTTGATGAGTGATTTTATCGATTGTGCCGCATTATTTTCTGATGTATATGCATCTAGTGGAATGAAGATTGTTCTCTCGGGTACCGACTCTTTAGGCTTCCTTTTCTCAGAAGATAACGAGCTTTATGATCGTTGTTTTATGACTCACACCACATTTATTCCGTATGCAGAATTTGAAAATGTGTTAGAAATCAAAGGCATAGACGAGTACATTCGCTATGGTGGTACAATGAGCCTTGGTGGTGTAAACTACAATCAATCAGGAATGACTTTTGCTACCAAAGAGAGTACCAAGGAGTATATCAATAGTGCTATTGCCCGAAACATTCAGCATTCACTTAAGAACTATCAGAACGGTAATCACTTCCGTAATTTAATTGAACTATATGATGCAAATGAACTGACAAGTGCTATTAACAGAATTGTTGAGGACATTAACCACAGGTTCACTATTGAAGTTCTGACAAAGGATTTTGTATCAAGTGATTTATCACTTTCAGCTAAAAATCTGTTGCGTGACAGAGAACAATCTAACGATGTTCTGTATCGTGTTGATAAGGAAGAAGTTACAGAAAATCTTAGAAAACTTCTTGAAATAAAAAATAAACCGGAGCAGTCAGTCAGCATAACAGAGGCTCATAAAGTTGAGATAAAACAGTATCTTGATATGCTGGATTTAACAGTTGAGCTGGAAACTGTTTCTATGACAGACCTTAATAAAAAAGAAAAACGCACAGCGATTTCTCAGCCAGGTATGCGTTATGCACAGGCAGAAGCTTTGATAAAAACACTGTTGCGTGATGATGTTTTCCGTATGCTTTCTTTAAAAGAAAGGAACTATGTTACAGAGAGAATTCTTAGTGATGTAAGAGGTAGAATGATGGAAGATATTATTTTGCTTGAAACAAAAATGGCTAAACCAAACTGTGAAGTTTTCAAGGTCGTTTTTGCAAAAGGTGAGTTTGATATGGTTGTGTTCGACCCTGAAAAAGCAAACTGTTCTATCTATGAAATCAAACACAGCACTAAAGCAGTACCCGAACAATACAAACATCTTGTCGACAAAGCCAAGTGTGACGAAACAGAGTTTCGTTTTGGAAATATCACAGGAAAGTATGTTATTTATCGTGGTGAGTCACATGAAATAAATGGTATTCAGTACTTAAATGTAGAAGAATATCTGAGAAATCTCGTTAGTTAAATCAACAGCATAAGCAAAATAAAAGTAAGCCTTATTTTAGCCACGCACAGAAAACCTTAGCAAAAGTAGTAAACTGATATAAGAAAACTTCTATCATAGCCTTGAAAGGTTTTTGTTTTTGAATTGTCTTCTTTAATGAGCTTATATCATTTAGAGTTAGCGATATATATTTGAATTTTCTTTCGAATTTCGTTTGATAGATACTAGCTAAAAACATACAACC
>JAXJQK010000136.1:0-25711 GCA_036311185.1 Acutalibacteraceae bacterium
AGGCTATACATTATTAATAAAATTTAAACTCCCTTTGTTAAAGCACAAAGGGAGTTTTTTATAAGCTTTTGAGGGATTTTCGAGGGGATAAAAAACAAAAAACGGCTTAAACAAGCCGTTTTTTTAGTATATGGCGGAGATGGAGAGATTTGAACTCTCGCATCGGAGTTACCGACCTACTGGTGTTCGAAGCCAGACCCTTCAGCCACTTGGGTACATCTCCAAATTTTGATTAAATTTAAAAAATCACTTCATTAAAGAAGTGATTTCTGGCGGAGAGATGGGGATTCGAACCCCAGAAGCGATTATTACCGCTTACATGATTTCCAATCATGCTCCTTCGGCCAACTCGGACATCTCTCCAAACAACACTAGGTATTATATCAGAAAAAACTACGATTGTCAAATAAAAATTTATTTGTTGGTATGTAGTGTTTTTTTGTTTTGTGAATTAATTTCAATATAATTTACACCACTGCTATTGTAATTATTCAATTTTGAGCAATAGCGGTGGCATATGTAGCACATAATACTTCTTTGGCACCATTTGAGTATAGTACGTTTACACATTCGTTCAAGGTTGAACCAGTAGTAAGAATATCATCAATTAAAAGAATTGTTTTGTCTGAAACTTTACATTCAGGGTTTATTTCAAAAACACCTTCAACATTCTTTTTTCTTTCAGACTTAGATAGAGTATGCTGTGCTTTATTATCCTTTGTTTTTAATAAAATAGGTTGAAATTTAATATTAAAATGCTCGCTTAAACTTTTTGCTAGTAATTGTGATTGATTATAACCTCTTTTCTGATATCTGTTTTTAGTAAATGGTACACAGGTTATTATATCAAAACACTTCTGATTTTCACTACTTAAATAATTTGAGTATTCCTTAATAATTGATTTTTGCATAGATATAGCCATTTGCTCTGAATAATTAGGGTTATTATTAAACTTAAAATTTAATACAGCCTTTTTATTAATTCCACTATATTTAAATGGAGATATATTTTTACTTTTATATAGCACTGTTGTAATGTTTTCGTATTCCAATTTGCTTTTGCAATCATCACAGGCTTCGGTATTTCTAAATATAGCTTCGTTACAGTATGGACATCTTGTGGGGAAAAAGGCATTTATAAGTAGGTTATATAGTTTTTTGAAAATCATTTATTCTACCTCTCGAATAATAAAGTCCTTTAATGCAGAGTAGCGTAAGGTCTTTTTGTTGTTTTCTACCATACTATAAAGTGTTTTATTACTTCCAATAATTATAAGCATTTTTTTAGCTCTTGTTACAGCAGTGTATAACAGATTTCGATATATTAGCTGAGGTGGATTGTTATACAACGGAATTATAACTGCATTAAATTCATTACCTTGACTTTTATGTACAGTAACTGCATACGCAAGCTCTAAATCACCAGCACTTTCAATGTCATAGGTAGCAATTTTATCATCAAAGGTTACTTGTAATGTTGGAGGATTATTTGAAACATAGGTTAATATTCCTATATCTCCGTTAAAAACCCCCTCACCGTTTTCTCCGTTTTCTTTATACCAAGGTATATTATAATTGTTTTTGTTTTGCATAACCTTATCACCCATACGCAAAATATTTCCATTAATATTTATTTCACGCTTAAATTTTTCTTTAGGGTTAATGCTGTTTTGTAGTAGCTTGTTTATTTCATATGTTCCAATTGCCCCTTTTCTGCCTGGGCAAAGTATTTGAATATCGTTAAGTGGGGAATAACCATAGCTTTTAGGTAAACGCTCTACATATAATTCAGAAATAGTACTTGATAATGAACTAAGGTTAGAACGTCCCATAAAGAAAAAATCAGATTTTGTATCGTTTATAATAGGTTGTTCACCTTTTACTATTCTGTGTGCATTAGTTACAATTAAACTTTGCATAGATTGTCTGAATATTTCATTAAGCTGAACTACAGGTATTTTATTCGATGCAATTAAATCGCCCAATACATTACCTGCACCTACGCTAGGTAGCTGATCGCTATCGCCTACCATGATTAATCTACATCCTAAGGGTAGTGCCTTCAATACGCTTTCAAAAAGCTGAGAATCAACCATAGATAGCTCATCAATAACTAAAGCATCACATTCAAGCGAATTCTTTTCATTTCGAATAAAAATAGGTTGGTCGTGTTTGTCCCATGCAACCTCAAGTAATCTATGAATAGTTTTAGCTTCACAGCCTGTAAGCTGTGTCATTCGTTGTGCTGCTCTTCCGGTTGGTGCAGCAAGTGCTACAGTTAGACCATTATTTTTTAATATACTTATAATCGCATTAAGTGTTGTGGTTTTACCTGTTCCTGGTCCACCTGTTAAAATAAGAATCCCCTTGCTTAAAGCCATTTCTATAGCTTCTTTTTGCAAATCTGCATATTTTATGTTATTTTGCAGTTCTATTTTATTTATGGCTTCTTCTATATTTTCGATTTTTTCAGCGGGAAATCTTAAAGCCATTGCAATTCTTGCTGAACTGTAGCTTTCACAGCTATGCATTTCAGGTAAGAAAACAAACTCCTTTTCACGCACTATATCTAAAACAAGAGAGCTTTCTGCAAGCATACTCTCAAGAGTTTCTTTTGCTTTATTTTCTTCAATTTGCAAAAATTTACAGCAGGCTGAAATAAGCTTGTCCATAGGTAAACAGGTATGACCGTTATTTTGATTATGTGTAAGAATATGAACATAGCCTGCCCTTATTCTGCAAATATCGTCAAATTGTCTTTTTTGTTCTATAGCTATGTTGTCTGCAATTTCAAACGAAATATTTAAATCCCTTTTGCAAAGAGTATAAGGATTTTCTTCTATAATTTCAAGCACCTGTTTACCGTAAATATTCCACGCTTTTATAGCCTGTTGTGCAGTTATTCCGTATTTCGCAAGCTCTGTCATAACTTTTCTTGCACCAAAAAGCTGTTGAATTGCTTGATTCATACTTTTAGCCTTATCTGAACTTATTCCTTTAATTTTAGTCAGCTTTTCCGGCTCATTTTCGATAATTTCAAGTGTATTCTCACCAAAATTATCAACTAATTTTCTCGCTGTTGAAGGACCTATACCTTTTATTGCACCTGATGACAAATATTTAAGTATTGCTGCTGTAGTAGAAGGGATTGTTCTTTCACATACATCAAACGCAAATTGTTCACCATAAGTAGGGTGTTTTTTATATGTTCCAATTAATTTCACTTCTTCACCCACATTTATAGACGGAACTACCCCTACAGCTGTAACTACAGCGTCACCACTTACAATATCAAACACAGTATATCCATTAGCTTCGTTTCTGAAAATTATATCTTCAATTTCTCCTGTAAGTTCAATTAGTTGTTTATTATTTGTCATTTTTTCATAGCTCCAATTAGTAAATTTATATTTTATTAATATTGCAATATATAGTAATTTGTTTTATAATAAATAAGTTAATGATTAAAATTACGGTGATATCATATATCGCCTTAAATATCAAAAGTAAAGGAATGAGTAGCAATGGAATTTTACGCTAATGAGGGCAAAAAATCCTCAGTAGAGGTTAATGGTCAAAAATATATGCGTCACTCAATTAAAACTCACTTTGTAAATCAAGGAGAGGATTATATTGAAGTGTTTAAAAAATACGTTTCTCCAATTTATCAAGAAGGTGATATAGTATCTATAAGTGAAAAAATAATAGCACTATGTCAAAACAGAGTAATCAAGAGAGAAGAACTAAAAATAGGATTTTGGGCAAAGCTATTATCTAAATTTGCTTCACATCCTGACACTGGATATGGTGTAGGTGAAACTATCAAGATGCAATACGCTATTCACGAAGCAGGTTTGCTAAAGGTTTTATGGGCTAGCTTTGCAAGTGCTGTAACAAAGCTGTTTGGTAAAAAGGGTGTATTCTACGAAATCGTTGGCGAAGAAGTAAGTGGTCTTGATGGTTTTTATGATAAAGTATGGGATGAATATGGAGATATAGGTATTAAAATACCTGAAAATCCAAATGGTGTTTGTAACGAGCTTAAAGAAAAGCTTGGTATGAGCTGTATTATTGTAGATGCCAACGACCTTGGACAAGAGCTTTTGGGTGCATCAGATGATTTGCGTTCAGAAATATCCGATGTAGAACTTATCAAATTTGTAAAGGATAATCCATCAGGTCAAGGTAAAGAGCTTACACCTATCATTTTAATAAGACCTTTTGAGAATTTCGAGAAAAATGGTGATACATTAGCACCAGGAGTTCAAGCATAATTTAAAATATAAAATATTATATAACAATTTTTATATTTTTACAATAGAACGAGCATACTGTGTTGGCAGTATGCTCTCTTTATTTTATGAAAATTTTTTCAAATGTTTTATCAGTCATATAATCTAAAAAGCTATATTCTTCAGATAATCTTTCTATAATCTTTTTGTTTTCTTCGTTACTTCCATAATCTACACAAACAACCTTATCCCAACGGTTATTTCCCATAAATAATGTTTTTTCAGCAGCACTACGTACAATTTGTTCTACATATTCGCAGTTATCGCTTATAGGTACTATTACATATATACCTTTATCATTTTTACTTCTTAGTATAAATAACAGAAAATTTTTCCATATGTACACTATACCTGCAATAGACAAAAGAATAAAAATAATTTCACAAATATTTTCAATCATAATATCACCTCATTATATTTTATGAAATTATAATCAATACGTGTGAATAATTAGTTTGAACTGTAACAAAATAATATAGACGGTAAACGTCAGTGAAAATTGAAAGGAAGTATAACAATGGATAATTCTCATGCAAATGAAGCAATAAGATGTACAGTTCAGCAATGTAAAAATCATTGCAGTACTAAAGATTATTGCTCACTAAATGTAATACAGGTAGGTACGCACGAATGTAACCCTACTCAGGAACAGTGTACAGACTGTATGTCATTTGAAAAGAAATAATTACCGAGATATTATTTATACAAGTGTTAAAAAAATGTTGTATAAGTGCATAAAAACAGGTTATATATACGAACTTTGTTTGTGATAAAGCTTGAAAAATTGCTTTTTTAGAAAAAAATCCTAAAAACAGTTGCATTTTTTTGATTTCTAATATATAATCTAATTGTAATAAGGAGCAAATCCTTAATTTGAAAATGCTTACAACTTACAATTAACCCTAATACACTATCTGGATAAACCCCTTAGCCTTGGCTAGGGGGTTTATCTGTTTAGAATATTTGTCAATATTTGTGATAATTTTTTGATTATTGTAAAATTTTATTAGGTCGTATTTTTAAAACTAAAAACAACTGTCTATTTCTACTAATAAGGGTAATTTCTTCGCAAAAATACTCGAAATACGTCAGTATTTTTTGCGTTTTTTCGCTCAAATTTGACTCGTGTTAGCGAAATATTGAGTCATTTTTCTGTTTTTAGATACTCCCTAACTATTTTAAATTTATATAAAAAATCTCAAGGGGCTGTCTCGCTAATGAAAGTGAGGTAGCCCTGTTTTCTTGTAAAAAATAAGTAGACTTCGGTGAAGAAGTCTACAAAATATACTTGTAAAAAACGGAATACAGGAAAAATTATTTTTACAGGTAGTAGAAATACTCAGCAGCAAAGGCTTGATTTTGAAAAAAAGGAACAATCGTAGATTCAACTATGATTGCCACTCCATCTTCAATCAAAAACAAGGAGAAAAAAGCGAGATAAGGACGCTCATTCTGTTAAAAAAGGAAACGCATGGTACTTTGGTTACAAGGCACACTATTGACATAGAGCCAGATATTAAGCCTCTTTATAAAAATAAATATAATAATTGCCTAACTGAGCTTTGATAACCTCGTGATTTTGGTATTGTGGAATATATAAGTAGGTATCTGCTGAACCGTCAGAATAAGTAACCAACATATTATACTGGCTCATAGTAAATGTTCCAGATGATTTATCCTTAGTTATTGCCGCACCCATAGAGATTGTAAAATCAGCATTCTCAGAAATTATAAGAGAGCCTCCATACTGTGAGTATGAAGAACCATAAATCTGTCCAAACTCAGCTTCTTTACCGTCTGCTACACTTACAGCAATTAAAGGCTTCCAAGTTCCCGCAAGAGATGCACTTGTAATCTCTGCTGAAGCTGTAGCACTTTCGTCAGGTGTTTCTATAGGTGCTACTGTAGGGTTGGTTACAGTTTCATCTATATATTCAAAAGTGCCTTCTTCAGCATCATCAATAATTTCTATCTCGTTATCAGTGCTTTCCTCTGTGGTTGCTTCAGTTGATACTTCAGCTATTGATTCAGACTCAGTAGGGGTTATTAATGTGCTTGTTTCGTTTTCATCTGTAGTAGCTTCTGTAGCAACAGAGTTTGGGTTGTTGTTTGTATCTGTGTTTTCTTCGTTACATCCTGTAAGTGCTAAAGTAGAAAGTATAGCACAGCCTATTAGAATTGTTATTATTTTTTTACACATAATTAATGTTACATTCCTTTCTGAATTAGATTTACTTTATACACATAAAAGCACACATTGTACCACGATGACCGTTTGTTGCACGGTGTGACCATAGAAGCTCACTGTTACATTTTGTGCATACATCGCTAATTATAATGTTTTTTTCAGGTATTCCACTTGAAAGAAGTATTTGCTTGTTTGTTTCAAGCAAATCAGCCATATATTTACCATTGCCTTTATCTGTCATAATCCTTTTAATATCAAGATTACCAGCTTTTACAAATTCGTCGTAGCAAGATTTATCAATTTCATAACAGCATTTTGAAATTGCAGGACCTACACAGCATATTATATCAGCAGTGGAAGAACCATAGTCGTTTACCATTGTTTCTATAACATTCTTGCAGATTTTACCAACAGTACCTCTCCAGCCTGCATGTGCAAGTGCGATTACCTTTTTTACCCTATCAACAAAAAATATAGGTGTGCAATCTGCATAATATGTAACTAAGGTAACATTTGGTTCATTTGTAACCAAAGCATCAACACTTTGCATATCTCTTGGCTTTGTAATGCCAATACCACAATTTTCCTTTGTTACCTTACGTACAACAGTGTTGTGATCCTGTGCTGAAGCAACTAGTGAATTAAAATCAAAGCCTGTGGCATTACAGAAAATTTTATAATTCTCTGTAACGTTGTTTATGTCGTCACCACGATTAAAGGCTAAATTCATAGAGGTAAATTCGCCTGTGCTTACTCCTCCAAGCTTAGTTGAAAAAGCATGATTGATAAATAAGATATCCTCAAGTTCTTTATATGTTAGATATGGAACATCGTTATTTATATTTAAGTGCATTATATTGCTTTCAAATTTTGGTAAATGCATTTAATACCTCCTAAAATCGTGTTTAGTTTTTCTACTTTACATTATATTACTTGTGGTGTTATAATACAAGTGAACATTTAGTAACATTTTTTAAGACAATTTGTAACCATATAGTATAATCAGGAGTAAAAATTATGAACTTTTTTGGAACTAAGCTTTTTGGGAATAATATTGATACCAGCTGTGAGTATTGTAGTAACGCCCAAAAGATTAACGGAATAATATTGTGTAAGGCTAATAAGGAAATTGTAAACGGTAATTGCAGTAGGTTTAAATATAACCCTCTTATGCGTGTACCTAAAACTGCTCCTAACTTTCCACAGTATGACCCTAAGGACTTTGAGCTGTAATTTATAATTATTATAAAAATAAGGTAAGGTTTTCTTTAGCTTGGCAATACCACGTGAAATATGTCGGCTTACAACACTAGGAGAAACACCTATATCTTTTGAAATATCCACCATTTTGCGTGAGTTTATATAATATTCTGTAATGCAGTAGCGTTGCCTTTCGGTAAGCTCCATAGATACAGCTGTATTAATATGTGTTTTCATTTTTTCTATAAGGTCTTTATTATTGCCGTTTCTCATACAAAATTCGCTATAAGCCATTTGTTGAGAAAGACTTTCAAGACGTGTAGGCTCGGTTGCGTAAATTTTCATAGTATTAATCCCTCCATAGCTCTTTCACGTAACATTCTTGCAGTATGCAGAGATTCAAGATACATTGTATAAATAGAATTAATTCTTCTGCTTAATTCCTCAAATTTCTCTGCTTTTTTGCAAGTTTTACGATCCTCCTTTAATTTTGTAAGTTTGTTTTTAAGGTATTCAGCCTGTTGTTCATACTCTTTTGCCCAATCATTATAACTCATATTTTCCTCCTGTTTCTTTTGCAATGTAAACACTATCCAAATTTTTTAACATCAATAATAGGTTAAAGAATGGAATATAAAACCTATTATCACAAGAGAAGAAACAAATGTTCGTTTCCTGTAATTTGATTGTAGCAAAATTTTCACAATCAGTCAATAGAAAAATGAACATTAGTTTAATTTAAAATACCAACTGTACTATTTAATGTACAATAAAATAGTGTTTTGGTTGGAATTTAAGCTGTAAAAGTAATATAATTTTGAATAAAAGTTTGTTGTTTAGGTGTAAGAGTTATGTTTTGACTATAAGTTTTAAATGATGTAAAATATGGGTATAATAAAATGAAGATAAATAAAGAGGTGAGTATGTTGCATAAAGAATATATACGTTTTGTAGAGGATAGTGACACTGTAGTGTTATTTATTCACGGAATATTGGGCTCGCCTGATATGTTTAACAAATATATAGAGAAAATGCCTGAGAGTTGGTCTGTGTATAATATGTTACTTGATGGGCACGGGAAAACCGTTAAGGATTTTGCACATAGCTCTATGAAAAAATGGAAAAGACAGGTAGATCGTACTGTTTATGAGCTTTCTTTAAAGTATGATAAAATAATAATAGTGGCTCATTCAATGGGAGCATTGCTTGCAATTAATGCAACAGAGAAATATCCGTCAAAAATCAAACAGCTTTTTTTCTTGGCTGTGCCACTTAAAATATTTGTCAGACCAATAGCACCACTTACAGCCTTAAAGGTTCTTTTTGAAGAGGTATCTGACAATGACCCTATAGCTGTAGCTATGCGTGATGGATACAGTGTTCAAATTAATAAAAATCTTTTGGTTTATATTAGTTGGTTGCCAAGGTATATGGAGCTGTTCAAAGAATCCAGAGCAACAAGAGCAAGGGCAGGTGTGATAGATGTTCCGTGTAATGTCTATTTATCAAAGAAAGATGATATGGTTTCGGTACACAGTAGTAAATATTTTGAAAATAACAAAAATGTTAAGCTTTCTATTTTAGAAGATTCATTGCATATGTATTTTGTAGATGATGAAATGAATTTTTTACTTAAAGAGTTTGATGAAGCCTGCAAAAGGGTTATGAGTTTAAAAAAATAAAAATTTTAAAGAGAAAATGTACATCATTGTTCTATGGTGTGCATTTTCTCTTTGTTTTTTTCTATCTAGTGTAAGGTGGTTAAAAAAATAACCTACCTTGCAATAAATACAAAGGAGGTCTTCAATGACAAAGAAAGAAGACAAATTTTGTTGTTATTATTCTTCTAATGGTAATGCAAGATTATCAGCTGTAATGGCAGGATATACAGTTAATCCTGAACAGTCGGGTCAACAATTGCTTATGAGGAATGATGTTATTGAAAGGGTGAAGAAATACAGAAATACACGCTTTGAGGATTTGCGTTTTATGGCTTTGCTTGGCTATGAACGTTTAGCCTTTGGCAGTGTTGCTGATTGTATTCAGCTTTTGTATATGGATAAGCCCGATATACAAACCTTGGAAGCAATGGATTTGTATATGATTTCTGAAATAAAAAGACCAAAGGACGGTGCTATGGAGATAAAATTCTTTGACAGATTAAAAGCACTTGAAAAGCTGAGTGAGGCACAACAGGCATCAGCTGAAAATAGCTTGCCATTTTATAAGGCTCTAGAAAATAGTGCAGAGCTGTTGAATAGCTATGAGGTGGCAGAAGATGACACCAACTAAATTTTCAGCAAAGCAACTGCAACTGCTTAGCTGGTGGTGTAAGGGAAGTAAATATTGTGATTATGATGCTGTAATTTGTGACGGTGCTGTGCGAAGTGGAAAAACAATGTGTATGAGCATTTCATTTATATCGTGGGCATTTTATAGGTTTAATAACGGTAGCTTTGCACTATGTGGCAAAACAATACGTTCTTTAAAAAGAAATGTTGTAACACCTATGATGTCTATGCTTAAAGAAATGGGGTTTGAATGTACTGAAAAGCTATCGCAGAATTTGCTTGAAATTTCACTTAACGGAAAGTCAAACAGCTTTTATCTTTTTGGTGGTAAAGACGAGTCTTCAGCCTCGCTTATTCAGGGTATGACATTATGTGGTGTACTATTTGACGAGGTTGCATTAATGCCTAAATCATTTGTAGAGCAGGCTATAGCAAGATGCTCTGTAAATGGTAGTAAATTTTGGTTTAATTGTAACCCCGAATATCCCCAGCACTGGTTCAGGCTTGAATGGATATTGGGCAGAAAACGTAAAAATGCTTTGTATATGCATTTTACTATGGATGATAACCCTTCACTTTCTAAAAAAATGAAGGAGCGTTATAAGTCGCTTTACAGCGGTGCATTTTATGAAAGATTTATTCTTGGTAGGTGGGTAAGTGCTGAAGGATGTGTTTATCCTTTTATGAAGGATAGTATGTTTGTTGATGTACCTAACAAGCAATATAAAAAATATGCAGTAAGCTGTGACTATGGAACAGTAAATCCAGCTTCGTTTGGCTTATGGGGTTATCTTGACGGTGTATGGTACAGGATAGATGAATATTATTACGACTCAAAAAGAGAGGGTATTCAAAGAACAGACGAAGAGCATTATAAGGCACTTGAACAGCTTACAGACGGTAAAATAATAGAAACAGTGGTGGTAGATCCGTCTGCTGCAAGCTTTATTCAGACTATACGCAGACACGGAAGATTTTCAGTAACACCAGCTAAAAATAATGTTATAGACGGAATACGAAAGGTGTCTACAGTGCTGAAAAACGGTAGTGTAAAGATATGTAATTGCTGTAGTGACAGTATAAGGGAATTTGGCTTGTACAGGTGGAACACAGGTGGCATAGATGCTCCTATTAAAGAAAATGACCACGCAATGGACGATATCAGATATTTTGTAACAACTGTTGTTCTTAAACCACAACAGGAATTTGTGGCGATAGCTTCACCACGATGTTAAGGAGGTATGTTTTGAGATTTTTTAAAAGAGAGAATAAGAAAAATAATATTCAACCTAAGATTGCCCAAACAGTAACAGGTTATAGCTTTAGCAATCCTTTTAATGTGTTTAATAGCTATATGCCACTTAATAATTCACAGCATTTATTGTACGCTTCACTAAGAGAGGCTATACCAATTATAGACTCAGCTATAAATAAGCTTGTGAGATTACTTGGTGTGTTTGAAATTGCAACAGGCAATAAAAAGGTAGACAGAGAGCTACAGCATTTTATTGATAATATAAAAACCTGTGGTAATAATACAGGCTTTAAATGCTTTATAAGTACCTATTTTGACAGATTACTTACATATGGTACAGCTGTTGCAGAGATTATTCCATACAAGGATTTTAGTGGAATTTATGGTGTATATATTGCAGATAATCAGGATATTATGCTTAAACCTAAAAAGAATAATCCTCTTGAGCTTGATGTAAGTGTAAGGGGGAGTGATGGTAGTGTACAGCCTGTACAAAATCAAGATTTGATTTTGCTCACTTCACTTAATCCACAGCCAAATCAAATAGGAGGAACATCTATTTTGCAGGGCTTGCCCTTTGTAAGTGATATATTGCTTAAAATCTTTACAGCGATAGGGCAAAATTGGGAGAGAGCCGGTAACATTCGATTTGCAGTTACATATAATCCACCTAATGACGGTACAGACGGTGTATATACACAGCAACGTGCTGAAATGATAGCCAGTGAATGGAGCAAAGCTATGCAGGGTGGGGGAGTATCTGACTTTGTGGCTGTTGGTGATGTTGATATAAAGGTTATTGGTGCTGATAATCAAATTCTTGATTGTCAAACACCTGGTAGATTATTACTTGAACAGGTAGTTTCAAAGCTTAGTATTCCACCCTTTTTACTTGGTCTTTCGTGGAGCAGTACCGAAAGAATGTCATCACAGCAGGCTGATATTCTTACAAGTGAGCTTGAGCATTACAGATATTTGCTTAACCCTGTTATAAGTAAAATTTGCAGTATGTGGCTTGCTATGAATGGTTATAGTACACAGCACGAAATTATATGGAGCAATATAAATCTACAGGACGAGGTAGAGCTTGCAAACGCAAGACTTATAAATTCACAGGCTGAACAGCTTGAAAACGGTAAGGAGTGATTATTTGAGTGAAGTTTTAAAGAGTAAGGGAAGAGTAGTTGAAGAGAAAAGTGCCATAACTGATGAAGAGCTTGCTTTGATTAATACATATACAAGGCGACAATATAATTCTGATGAGCTGTATGTGTTTAATGTAGTTCTCTGTGATAACGAGATAGACAGAGATTATGAAGCCTTTTCGGTTAATGCACTAAATCAGTTAAGTTTATTATTTATAGGAAAAACAGGTATAGCAAATCATAACCCGATTGCAGAAAATCAGACAGCAAGAATTTTTGCTTGCAATGTTGAAGCTGTACAGGGTAAGAAAACCTCATACGGCAGTGATTATTACAGACTGCTTGCAAGAGCATATATTCCAATAAATGAATTTACACAAAAGGATATTCAGCTTATAGAGTCAGGTATTAAGAAAGAGGTAAGTGTTGGCTGTAGTGTAGACGAAATTTTATGTAGCGAGTGTGGTGCAAATATAAGAATTAACCATTGCGAGCATTATAAGGGCGAAAATGGCTGTTACCACATACTTAACAGTATTACCGATGCCTACGAATGGTCGTTTGTAGTTGTACCAAGTCAACGAGAAGCAGGTGTAATAAAAAGCTACAATACAGACAATAAGGAGGTAAATATGGAAAGTATTATAAGTGAGATTAAAAAAGGTAACTATAAGGCACTCGATAGCAGTAATTCAGAGTACCTTGCAGAATATATAAAACAGCTTGAGGTTGATGCAAAGTATGGTAAAGCATTCAGAGAAAGTCTTGAAAAGGAGTACATAAGATATTGTGGGCTTTGCCATAGTAACAGCAATGCAGATATGCTTACACAGGTTGCAAAAAAGCTAACACTTAAAGAGCTTGAGCAATTTGTGGCTATGTATAAAAGTAAGCTGGAGGGCAAGAGCTATTGCACACCACAGCTTTATGTAAACAGTACAAATAGTAAAGATGAAAATACAGATGATAGCAACAGCTATAACGCAAATATAAATAATCAATATAACATTTAATTAACAGGAGGAAGATAATATGAAAATTGATTTTAAAGGCTATAACGAAAAGGTGCTTACACTTGAGTGTGACAGCACAGTAACATCATCTAACCAGTGGGTAGAGCTAAGCGAAAACAGCAAGGTAATACAGGCAAGCGAAAATTCACCACTTACAGGAATTACAGTAAACAGCCGTAACGGATATTGTGGTGTAATGCTTTCAGGTGTGGTTACTGCACAGTGTAGTGGCGAAATTGCACTTGGCTATACAAATCTTGTATATACAGCAAACGGTATTGCACAAAACAGTGCAGGCAGACAGCATTTAGTGCTTAGTGTTACTGATAATACAGTGACATTTGTACTTTAAGTATGATTTTATTTTAACGGAGGTATTTATTTATGGAACTATATAAGACAATTAATATTGATAAAAATATGTACAACAGAAAGGGTAAGAGCTTTAGTCAGGTGCTTGAAGAGCTTGACCCAAGTGAAAATTATAAGAACACACCACTTGAAAATTTAGATGCATTTGGCAGACAGCTGAAAAGATTTGATATTAAGGTTAGTGGTGCAGACTCTGACAGAGTAGAAAAGTTTTTCCAGACATCAAGCTCAGCAGTGCTATTCCCAGAGTATGTAAGCCGAGCAATCAAGGTTGGTATGGAATATGCAGATGTTTTACCTGATATTACAGCAACTACTACAAGAATTGAAGGTATGGATTATAGAAGTATTGTTTCTGACCCTGATTCTGATATGAAGGAGCTAAAGGTAGTAAGTGAAGGTGCTATGCTACCAAGTACAGTTATAAAAACTCAGGAAAATCTTGTCAAGCTTTTAAAAAGAGGCAGATTGTTAGTTTCAAGCTATGAGGCATTGCGTTTTCAGAGAATTGATTTGTTTACAGTAACTCTTAAACAGATTGGTGCATATATTGCACGCACTCAGCTTGCAGATGCTGTTGAGGTTCTTATTAATGGTGACGGTAACGCTAATCCTGCTACTGTTATAGAAACATCAGAAACAGATGCCTTTACATATAACGACCTTATTAAGCTATGGACAACCTTAGCACCATATGAGCTTAATACGTTGCTTGTACCTACAGCAATGATGGAAAAAATTCTTGCAATGCCTGAAATGCAGGATTCACAGGCTACTCTCGATTTTCACGGTACAGGCAGAATGATTACACCTATGGGTGCAAAGCTTATTCACGTGCCTACACTTGACAGCGATAAGATTATAGGTCTTGATAAAACCTGTGCACTTGAGCTTGTACAGGCAGGCGATGTGATGGTTGATTATGATAAGCTTATCGACCGTCAGCTTGAGCGTGCATCAATCAGTGTGATAAGTGGCTTTGCAAAGGTATTTAATGATGCTTGTGTTGTAATGAAGGTGTAAGGTATGAACTATCAGCAGGTATTTCAACGCTTTATAGAGCTTGCTAATATTACAGAGGAAGAAGCCGAAAAGTACAGGTGGCTTTGCAATAATGCAGTGGAAGAGCTTAATGAAATGCTTGTTAAGGGTATTGATAAAGAGGCTTGCAGTGGTAGATTATCTGCCACTGCAAGTGCACTAGCCTTTTACAAGTATTCTGTTATTTCTCAGGGTGGTAATGTAAATAGCGTAAAAGCAGGTGAAATAACAGTTAATTGTACACCACTAAATCAATACGCTGGAGAATATCTCAACCAGTGTATGAAAAGCATTGCACCATATCTCAAAGACAAAAATTTTCTTTTTAGAGGTGTGAAAACAGATGATTCACAATTCAGTTTGTAATGTTATTAATCAGTTTGGTACAGAGTGTATTTTATCGGAATACAATAGCTGTGGAGCTTGCATAGTAAAGGGGATTTTACAGCCCATAAAGAATAATGCAAGAGAAAATAGTGGAGTTGACCATACAAATACAGGTATGGTGGATAATTCAAGCTATAATCTTTTATTTAATCTTCCAGATAGAGATATTAACCTTGAAAATGCAACTGTATATGCTTATGACCAGTATTTTTGGCTAAAGGAATATAAAATTTTTTATTTTAAGGATAAACCATTATATGCACAGGCTAAGCTTTCACCATATACAAAGGAGTGATGAGTATAAAAGAGATATTGAATGATATTCTGCAAAATTTAAGCAGTACAATTGATAATGTAGAATTTTCTTTATATTTTCCAAACAGAAAATTTTCTGCACCGTTAAAAGAAAAATATAATGCAACAATAGGAGTAAAAAGTAAATCAATAAATACAACTGTGTTTTATATTGAGCTTTTATCGCCTGTTGATAAAGAAGGTGTAGATGTTCTTTCAAAGGCTGTTGAAATTTCATCAATGTTGCTTGATATGAATATATCAGCTCTGCAAAGCTGTGATGTAGGAAATATTGAATATATACCCTCACAGCGTTCGTTCAAAATAACTATTACCTTTACAGCTGAAAGTAAATTAGGTGATAATGCCTATATTATGATAGCTGATAATGAGTATAGCTGTATTATTATAAATGAAAAATCATTATATACAGCCTGTGATATCAAGGTGTATGGACAATCAAAGCCTATAGATACGGTGTTATCTACATATGAATATGTGCTTACAGTAAAGGTGAATAATTCTTTAGAGTTACCTCAAAAAGGCTTTGAGATAAAAAGAGGTAAATATAAATATTTAAATTGCTTTACTCAAAGCGTTGAGATTAGTAGAAGCTCCTCTGAATATAAAATTATTTCAAAGGAGAGGGTATTGATATGATACACGGTAATTTACGTTTTATGGGTTATACTCTTCAGCATAATCCACACACGTTAGAGGTTACAAGCAGTTCTAATATTTCACAATATAATACATCTGATTTTATGGCTATTACTCAAAATACAGGTAATAATCCTATAGCTGTAAAGGGTGAGGGTGTTTTTTACGGTGAAAATGCGTTTGAACAGTATATGGAATTGAAATCGTTAAGCAGAAAATGTAAATCAGGTGTTCTGTCGGTAAGTGGTATAGATCCGTTTTATGCTTATCTGACACAGATTAAGCTAAAATGCACACCCGTAGATGACTGTGTAGAGTATACCTTTATGTTTACAGAAACACCTGATTATTCTGTTACAGAAAATAGTACAGCACCCACTCAATATATAGTGCAACAGGGTGAAGATTTATGGGATATATCCTATAAGCTTAATATACCTATAGAAAAATTGATTAAATTTAATTCAAATTTAAAAAACACCTATGATATATCAGAGGGAGATGTGATAAGAATTAATGATATTTGAATTTACTAATTCTAATGGAGCAATTACAAGGTTATATAATCCTTATTTTATGAAAATTAACAGTAGCTTGTCAGAAAATTCAGATACACTTACAGCTGTATTTAAAGGAAGTATAGAATTTTCTGATTTTAAATATTTAAAGGTGATATTTGATGAAAAAACAATATTCACTGGTGTAGTAGATAGTGTTATAAATTCGGTTAATGAAAATAAAGCACAGTTTGTTATTAATTGCAGAAGTATGTCGGCTTGCCTGCTTGATAATAATATACAACCACAAAATATGCAAAATATTACGGATGAAATAATTTATGAAAGATTTTTGAAGCCGTTTCAAATAGATATAAATAAGATAAGCAATAAGCCTTACTCAAGGATTATAAATTTTGGAAAAAACACAAGTATGTATGATGTTATAAAGGAATATTCTTCAAAGGTTTTTTCAGCTGAACCATATATAAATTTAAATGGTGTTGCTATATTAAACGGAGAAATTAACAGCAATAGCTTTTATTTTTCAAATTTACATAATCCACTTGTTATAAACAGCTACTACTGCACAAATATTATAGTTCAGAATAGTAGAAGAAATGTAATTTCTAAGGTTTATGTAAAGAACAGTGTAAATGAAACTGGTTATAACCTTGTTGTTGAAAATGAAAGTGCTTTAAATAAGATGATAGATTGTGTGAGATATCTTGACGCTACACCACATAGTGGTAATTGTGTTTATGATGCAAATAGAATGATAGATAACTCAAACAGAAAAAGTCTGATGTGTACGGTAAAAGCTCCTTGTTTAGTATATAACCCTGTTGGCGGTACAGCTGTAGTTAATATAGATGGAAATATTTTTAAGGGGTTAAAAATTATATCTGTTGTTTATACATACATAAACAACAGAATAGAAAGCGAAATAAAAATGTACAAGGAGTGATAGTAAATGGCAGATAATCATATAGCTGAGTTTGCACAAATAGCAAGTCTACAGAATAGCGAGGTTTCTACCAATGGTGGTGTACCATATGTGAATATACCTGTTGTTTCACCATACGGTATTGTAGCAGTACCTCCCAAGGGAACAAAAGCAGTTGTATTACCTACAGGAGATACAGCAGTTTGTTTAGGTGCAATTCAGCAGGTTGAAAATTTAAAGGAAGGTGAATTAATGCTTTTTTCATCAGGTGGAGCATCTATAGCTCTTAAAAATGACGGTAGGGTGCTTATCAACGGAAAAGAGGTTTAGATATGGATATAGCTATAAAAGACGGAGATTTTGAAATTAACGAACAAGGCAAACCGTATTTAATTAATGCTATGGATGAAACCATACAACGCTGTAAAATTTTGCTTACAATAAAGCAGGGTAGCTTTTCTTATAATCGTTCCTTAGGTAACAATCTGCACTTGCTTGATAAAAACAGTGAAAACTTACAAGGTAATGCTATTTTGTTAGTAAAAGAAGCATTACTTCCTATTAAACAGGTAACGGTTTGTAGTGTTACACCTATATTAGAGAAAGGGAAAATTATTCTGAAAATAAAATTAAAGGCTTATAACCAATACGCAGATATGGAGGTGATTGTGCAATGAGTACTTATGAATCTATCGTGGAAAATATGAAGGCAGATTTTCTCGAAAAAACAGGGTATTCACCTGACGAAGCATCCGATATAGGTATAAGGATAAGAGTTTTAGCCGGAGAGCTTTATAATATAAATACATATCTTGAATGGATAAAAAGACAGATTTTCCCCCAGACAGCCGAGGGTGAATATCTTGATTATCACGCACAGCTAAGAGGGCTTAAACGTAAACAGGCTGTAAAGGCTGTTGGTACGGTAGAATTTAGCTTAAAAGAGCCTGCAACTGAAAAGATTGATATACCTTCAAATACAGTGGTATCAACAGGTGGTGAGTATCCAATTTCGTTTGAAACAACTCAATATGCTTATATAGATGTAGGAAGTTCTTTTGTGGTTGTACCAGCCAGAGCTATTATTGGTGGTGAAATAGGAAATATTGCAAGAAAAAAGATTTCAGTTCTATCCACAATGACAGTAGATGGATTATCAGTAACTAATAACGGAGTTTTTTCTACAGGTGCTAACGCAGAAGATGATGATACTTTACGAACCCGAATATTAAACAGTATGAAGTTTATTCTTAACGGAACAAATAAAGAGTATTATTCTGCTTTAGCAAAAACAATAAATGGTGTTGAATGTGTAAATGTAGTGCCCAGAAAAAATGGGGTAGGTACAGTTACAGTTTATATATCAGGCAGAGAAATGGAAGTAGGAGTTCTTACTGTCTTGAGTGTACAATCTCTTATGGATAAATCACGAGAGGTAAATGTAACGGTAACCGTAAAAGCTGCTGAGCTTTTACCTTGTAATCTTGAAATAAGGGCAACACCAGAAAATGGATATACAATGGAACAGCTACAGAAAGAGCTATATGCAAAAATTAAAGAAATAATTGATAAGCTTGATGTGGGAGAATCTCTTTCGATTGCAGTTGTAAATGATATTTTATATCATACAACAGGTATAAAGGAATATAAAGTGCTTGAAGGTCCATCCTCTGGCTTTACAGCAAGGGAGAATGAAAAAATTGTGCTTGAAAATGTTTATCTGAGAGAGGAGTGGTAATTATGACACCACTTGAAAATATGTTAAAACATCTTATCCCCTTACAGCTGTACAAACTTGATGAGGATTCAAATGTATATAATGAATTAAGTGCATATTCTAATGCTTTTGAACATAGTATAGCAGAAGCGGATATGCTTTTAAAGGAAATGCTTATTACTACAGCTGAAGATTATGGTCTGTCATCAAGAGAAAAAATATGGGGCTTACCACGTACAGAGCTTACAACAGAAGAACGAAGAAAAGCTATAATAGAGAGGTTTTGTATCAATTATTCAGATTGTACATTAAAAGCAATGCAAAATTTTTTAATGTCACTTGGTGTAAAGCCTATAGTAACAGAGGTTCCGTCTAAATACAGAATGTATGTATATGTTGAAAATGGAAGTACATTTTCTATACCTGTAAGAAAATATATAAACGAACAGGTAGAAAGCTTTTTTCCGGCACATATTGAGGTTTTTTTAGACTATCGTGTAGCCGACTGGAATAAACTTGATAATAATAAAACAATATTCAGTACATATGACAGCTTTAATTATACATGGGACAGAGCAGAACACATTGAATAGGAGAGTGGTAAAATGAGTTCAACAAATAAAACAGAGTATTTAAAATTAAATTCTTGGCTTGGTACAGATCGTCCACAACGTATAGATTTTGTTGATGATAATACTATAATCGATAATGCTATAAAAAATCATGTGCAAAACACCACTATACATTGTACAAGTACAGAAAAATCCAGAATAGAAAATCCATACACAATGATTTCATATACAGGAACAGGCGAAGCAACGAATGTAATTAAATTTGCATTTGAGCCCCAATTGGTTATTGTTTTTTCTAAAGATTTACCTTCTATACAAACTGATTCCTCAGATAATACAATTATAAATCAAGCAATTGTAGCAAAGTCGCAAGGAGGTACAGGAGGAGCAATTATAAATGGATATAATGTAACAGTTACTCAATCTACGTCAGCAGTAAACGGAGTATTTTTTAATTTAAATAAATATAATGGTCAGTACTGTGCAATAGGATTTAAATAAAATTAAAAGCAAAAAGGCACATTTCTTCAAGAAATGTGCCTTTTGCTTTGGAAGGTATATATGAAAAAAGGTATTAGCAAATTTAATTTATTATGACTAAATAATATCATTTATATAAATGAAAGTCAATAGTATTTTAAGAGAAAGAAATTTTTTGTCAATATCATTATAATTACGTGGATTTTTGTGATAATATTGTGGTTTTAAAAATGAATGTTGTCATAATACTGCAAATATTTTTTGGTTGTCTAAAGTATTTGTTTGTGATATTATTAAAAACAAAGATAAAGAATATATATTATAATGATAATATTAGAGGTGCAATTATGGACAATATTTTCTACAGAACAGAACTGCTTTTAGGCAAAGATAGCCTTGAAAAACTTAATAAAAGCCGTGTAGCTGTTTTTGGTGTAGGTGGTGTAGGTGGCTATGTAGTTGAGGTGCTTGCACGTAGTGGTGTGGGTACTATTGATGTGATTGATAATGATACTGTAGACCCTACAAATATCAACCGTCAGATAATAGCTACTGTAGAAGATATAGGTAAAGATAAGGTTGATGTGATTGCAAAGCGAATAAAAGCAATAAATCCAAATACCGTGGTTAATTGTCATAAATGTTTTTTTCTACCTGAAAATTCAGAACAATTTGATTTTAAACAGTTTGATTATGTGGTAGATGCAATAGATACCGTGTCAGGCAAAATAGAAATTGTTATGAAAGCAAAAGAAAGTAATGTACCTGTAATAAGCTGTATGGGTGCAGGCAATAAGCTTGACCCTACTGCATTTGTAGTAACTGATATTTATAAAACCTCTGTATGTCCTCTTGCAAGAGTTATGCGTCAACAGCTTAAAAAACGTGGTGTAAAGGATTTAAAGGTTGTTTACTCTACCGAACAGGCTGTAAAACCAAAGGAAATTATAATACAATCAAATGGCAAGCCAGTATGTGGTAGTGTAGCATTTGTACCGTCTGTAGCAGGAATTATTGCAGGTAGTGAGGTTATAAAGGATATTATTGGAGGATGAATCCCAAGGGGGTGTAGCTTATGGCTTCTTTATTTGAACAGCCTATTGAGTTTTTAAAGGGTGTAGGCAAGAAAAGGGCAGAGCTTTTCAAAAAGTTAGGTGTTAATTCAGTTGGTGACCTTATATGTTATTATCCAAGAACATATGAGGATTGGAGCAATTTTGTAAATATATCAGATTTAAAAGCAGAAGAAATATGCTGTATAAAGGCTGTAGTTACTGCACCACCGTCAGAAAGTAGAGTATCTGGTGGCAGAATAATAACAAAGGTTCGTCTTGCAGATGATAGTGGTGTTGTTACTGCAACCTTTTTCAATAATAGGTATATAAAAAATATGCTTGCATATAATTGTGAATATGTATTTATGGGTAGAGTTCATTCATCTATGAATAGACTAGAGCTTATTTCGCCAGACTTTGTGCCTACAAACAAGGCTAAAGAAATTCGCCCTATATACGGTTGTACAGCAGGCTTAACAACAAGACAAATAGAAACTACTGTTATAAATGCTTTACAGCTTTTACCCGAAAAGATAAAGGAAAGCATACCTGACGAAATAAGAGATAAATATGACTTAATTACATATGATGAGGCAATTCGTTGTGTACATTTCCCAAAAGATAAGGATATGCTGATTAAAGCAAGAAAAAGACTTATTTTTCAAGAGCTTCTTGTTCTTTCCTTGGGGCTTTATTCTATGAAAAGTGGCAGAAAGAGTGAAACAGCCGTTGAGATAAATAAATCCTATGCAGATGAATATACAAAGCTTTTGCCGTTTAAGATGACAAGCGGTCAGCAAAACGCAATGCTTGACTGTATAAACGATATGCTAAGCTGTAAATCTCCTATGAGCAGACTTGTACAGGGTGATGTTGGCTGTGGAAAAACAGCAGTAGCGGCAGGTGTGAGCTTTACAGTGGTAAAAAACGGTTATCAGGTTGCATTTATGGCACCAACAGAAATTCTTGCAGAACAGCACTATCATTCACTTGTAAGTCTTTTTGCAGGTACAGGTGTTAATGTAGAACTTTTAGTTGGTGGTATTACAGCCTCTCAAAAGAGAAGAATAAAAGATTCTATCGTAACAGGTGCTTGCGATTTAGTAGTAGGTACTCACGCTCTTTTATCAGATACGGTAGAATTTAGAAATCTTGGACTTGTTATCACAGATGAACAGCACCGTTTTGGAGTTGTTCAAAGAAATACCCTTGTAGAAAAGGGAGAAAACCCACATTTGCTGATTATGTCAGCAACACCTATACCACGCACACTCGCATTAATTGTTTATGGAGATTTAGATATCTCTATTATAGATACTATGCCACCGGGCAGACAGACTATCGACACATTTTTAGTGAACAGCAAAAAAAGAGTAGGTATGTATGGTTTTATAAAAGAACATCTTGATAGGGGTAGGCAGTGCTATATTGTTTGTCCTGCTGTAGAGGAAAATGAAATGTTCAATATAGCAGATGCAGAGCAATATGCAGAAAAAATTCAAGAGAATGAATTTAAGGATTATTCTGTAGGTGTTTTGCATGGTAAAATGAAGCCTGCACTTAAAGAAGATATAATGTCGAGGTTTAAAAGTGGAGAAATACAACTGCTTGTTTCTACAACAGTTGTTGAGGTTGGTGTAGATGTGCCCAATGCAACTGTTATAGTAATTGAAAATGCCGAGCGTTTTGGATTGTCACAGCTTCATCAGCTAAGAGGCAGAGTAGGCAGAGGAAGTGAAAAGTCATATTGTATATTAATGTCAGATAATACAAACCCCGACACTCAGCAAAGGCTTAAAACAATGTGTGCAACAAATAACGGCTTTGAAATAGCCGATACAGATTTAAAGCTGAGGGGTCCCGGTGATTTTTTCGGTTCACGACAACACGGTTTGCCTGAAATGAAAATTGCTGATTTGGCTAATGTAGAATACCTTAAAACAGCAAGCAACGCATCAGAAGAAATATTAAAAAAAGACCCTGCTCTACAATTGCCGGAACACAGACTGCTAAAAGCCGAGGTAAAACGACTATTTGCAAAAATAGGAGATGGAGGCTTCAATTAATTTGAAAAAATTTTAATTTATAGTTTGTAATTTTACAAATAATGTTGTATTATATTAGTTATTGATGATAAAATGAAAAGGTGTGTGAATTGATGAAGAAGAAATTTTCTGTTATATCTGCACTTATTATGGTTATTGTTATACTGGCAATATCCGTTGTTCCTGTTGGTGCAGTAAAAAATTCTATAGACTTTAAAACAAAAACTGATATTCTTTATCTTGTTAATATGGATACAGATACAGTTGTGTACAGTCAGAATGCTGATAAAAAATGTTATCCTGCATCAACTACAAAAATTATGACATACATAGTAGTTACAGAAAAGGTTAAAAATCTTGAGAATACAAAGGTTTTAATCAAACAGGATATTCTTGATCAGCTTTTAGGTACAGGCAGTTCTCTGTCAGGATTGGAAGATTATGTAGACGAAGAGCTATCAGTATATCAGCTTTTAAATTGTATGATGGTAAGTTCAGGTAACGACGCTGCCCTTGTTTTGGCTGACTATCTGGGAGAAGGCGATGTATCAGCCTTTGTAAAGCTAATGAATCAAAAGGCTAAGGAGCTTGGCTGTAAAAATACTAACTTTGTAAATCCTCACGGTTTACATGATAAAAAGCAATATACAACAGCTGAAGATATGCTTAAAATAACACAGTATGCTATGACAACACCATATTTTACAGATGTTACAAATACTGTTGAATATTACATAGACGGTGATGCCGAAGAGCCTCTAACAACAACAAATTTTATGCTTGACCCTAATTATGAGGATTATTATTACGAGTATGCAAAGGGTATAAAAACAGGTACAACAGACGAGGCAGGCAGATGTCTTATTTCAACAGCCTTAAAGGATAACGTTTCTTATATATGCATTGCAATGAATGCACCTTGCTATGATAAAGATGGAAACGAGCTTGAAACAAACTATGCTATGCTTGAAAGTAAAAAGCTTTATGAGTGGGCATATAAAAATGTTACAATGCGTACTGTTCTTGGTAAAGATGACAATGTTGCAAGTATAAAGGTTAAATACGGAGAAAATGCAGATACTGTAAATCTTGTTCCAGAATATTCATACGCAACAATGCTTACAAAGGATATTAAAGACAGCGATATTAAAATTACAGCACAATGTCAGGAAGAAATTGATGCACCAGTTTCTAAAGGTACAATTTTAGGAACAGCTACTGTTTCTTACAAGGGAGAACAGCTTACAAAGGTTAACCTTATAGCAGAAGAAAGTGTTGAAAAAAGTGATTTCCTATATTTTAAAGCTGTTGCTTTAAATATACTTACTTCAAAGATGTTTATTATCACAGTAAGCGTAATAGTAGGTTTATTTGTATTATATGTGGTGCTTGTGAATGTATTTGCTGTAAAGAGAAAGAAAAGGTCAAGATAACTAAATTGAATAAATTTGAATTAGAATTAGATTGCTAATTTATAGAAATTATGCAAAGACTTATGCTTTTTAAAAATAAGTCTTTGCATTTTTGCTTATATGTGATATAATTCAATCGAATATGTTTATTTATTTGGAGGTAACATGAGTAATACAGTTGTTTCCGTAATTATTCCTTATTTAGAAGAAAATAGTAAAATAATAGATACTTTGTCATCAATATGTCAGCAAAAGGGTTTTGATTCTACAAAGGTAGAGGTACTTATAATAGATACTACCCAAGATAGTAGTAGTAAAGATGCAATAGGTAATCTTTCTATTTGCAAGGTTATCAGCACTACCGCAATAAGTAATGAGGCTGAGGCTTGCAATCTTGCTGTTGAGAATGCTACAGGTAAGTATATTACAGTTTGTCGTTGTGGAGATGTTTTCAGCAACACATATTTTAATCAGTGCCTTAATGCTTTTGATGAATACGAGAATGTACCATTTGTTTCAGTAAAACGCTATTGTGTACATCCTATTTTTAAAGAGCCTAAGGCTCATAGATTGAATGTACCTAAAACAAATTTAAACAAGCATATAAGCCTTGAGGAAAATCCTAATTTCCTTTGCACTGAAGTATGTGGTACATTATTTAAAACAGATATTTTCAAAAAGTATAAATTTAATACAGAGCTTAAATATGAATATTTTCAGGACTTTATGCTAAGACTTCAGCTTGATTATTCTGAGTATATTCATCTTCCTCAGCCAGAGTATATGTACTTTATGCCTGTAGAGGACGACTTTTTGTATTATGTCCCAACAAATTATAAGGACTGGTAT
>JAXJQK010000137.1:0-19977 GCA_036311185.1 Acutalibacteraceae bacterium
TAATCTGGGTATAGCTGTATTGTTTTAAGAGCGATATAGCTGCCAAAGGAATGACCCATAATATATATTTTTTCTTTTTCAAATCTTTCTGATAAGTAGTCTGTAACTGCTATGACATCTGACACATACCTTTCGGTTGTCATCTCCTCTGCTTTGATTCCAGAATTATATGACAAGCCTGTACCCCTGTATTCCAAATAGCAAACTACAAATTTATCTGCTAGTTTTGATGGATACATATCCTCAAGTAAATACTCTGGAATTCCTGGTCCACCTCCACAAACCAACAAAACAGGGTTATTGATATTCTTCGCCATAATAATCATACCCAGCTCATCGCCGTCAACATCTAAGTAACATTTCTCAGTTACACTGTTTTCTAAAATTTTTCCGTTATCATCATAAAAGCAAGGAATCTCTCCTTTACTTGGTGGAAAAACAATTACAACAAATAGTAACAATAATACAATCAATACCGTAAGACCTATTATCATTTTATGCACTCGCTTTCTTTTCATTATAAATTCCCCTACTCGACTAATATTTTATCTAAAACATCTTCCCATTCAAAATCCTTATTGATGCCTTTCATTGAAGCGATAGATGCTATACCGTGCACCTTAGCCCACATTGCAATAACACCATACTTAATTCTCTCGTCGCTCATTCCTATATTTATATATATCTGATATGCTTTTTCTTTATAGTATCGAAAAGGCTCAAACTCATTTGAATTTAAATTATCGGTTAAATCTATATTTAAACAGGATTGATTAAATATAAACGAATAGTATTCAGGGTAACTGACAAAAAATCTGATATATGCAACACCCATATTAAATATAGCTTGTGGTGAGTTACTATCCTCTGTGCTTTCATAGGCATTTTTTAAGCATAGTGTTAATTGCTCTGTTACAAAGTTTTGTATTGCGATTAATAACTCTTCTTTATTCTTAAAATGACTATATGGAGCAGCCTCACTGACATTACATACCTGTGCCAATTTTCTTAAAGAAAGTTTTTTAATCCCCTCTTCCTGTATCATACGCAAGCCTGCCTTTATCAGCTGGGTTTTTAAATCTCCATGATGATATCTCTTCTCCATTTTCATCTCCCCCTATCTTAACAGTGTTAAGATTATCATACAGCTACCTTTTTGTCAAGATTATTCTTATAGTAATAATCCAAAATATAACCACACATCAAAATAAAATTGATATGTGGTTACTGATTATGTTAAACTCAATGTATTTTTACAAATTAGTTTTCCGTATTAATTTTTAACAGCTTGTGTAATAAACTGCTCTATTTCGCTATTAACCTGCTGTGGGTTATCTCCATTAGAGAAATGTGAAGCATTTTTGATAATATGTAATGGGTGACCTGTTTTTTCTGCCCACGCTTTGCAATACTGCTTTACTTTTCCTGTTGTATCCTTGTCACCAAGCAAAACAAGAATAGGGCATTGCAGATTAAGCTCTTTGTTTTCTTCTGCAAACTTTCCATAGGCAATATCCATTTGGTCTATAATCTGTTCTTTAGAAAACGGAGCTAATATCTCTTTCATTTTTTGGTATGAATAATCAGTTACAGATATAGATTTTGCTATACTTTCCCTGAGTAATTTATCTGTAAACAGCTTTGCCATTGGTTTAACCTTAGAAAGCCAGAATAAATCTGATTTAGAATAATATTCCGTACCGAATGGTGTTGTATCAATACCAATTATGCACTGTGCTTTTTCAGGGTATAAATAAGCAAACATCTGTGACGGATACCCTCCCATTGACATACCAACCAGACTGACTTTATCTATATTCTCTTGAATTAATATCGTGTTTAAATCCTTTGCAGTGTTTTCATAAGAAAAATCCTTATAGGGTATAGATAAGCCATGCATAGGCACATCCCATGTTATTACAATATATTCATCCGTAAAATATTCAACCTGTTTTTCATACATTGTGTGATTTGCAGTTAAACCGTGAGTAAAAACGATTGCACCCTTTGGTGTAGATTCTGGCCTTGAAATCCAATAATGAACCTTTCCACCAATACCACTTACTTTTTTATGTTCCATGTTTATTTTCTCCTTCATCTTTTCCAATTTTTCGCTTTGTTTATTGCTGTGTATATACCTTTTCCCAGAAATCAATCAAAGCACCTGTTTCTTTTTCGATTTCATCTGGAATAATGCTATTCATACGATACTTCTGTAGCATATATCCATCTACAGCATAAAGGATTTCTGCGTACATTATTTTTATATCAATATCTTTTCTTAGCTTTGATTTATCGATTTTCTCAATAACCAGCATTTCACTTTCTTTACTGGCAATACTGAAATCCCCCTGTATAGAGTCTTTAATTTCTGTATCTGTTTCGTAATATGCCCTGAGAGAAAATGCATACATATATGGATAATCTCGCATAACTGAACATTTAGACAGCAGAGTTCTTCTGAGCATTTCAAAAAAATCATCTGTATCCAATGTTTTGTATTCTCTGATAGCCTGTGTTGTTATCTCGCAAGCGTTATCCCATAGGTACATATATAAATCCTTTTTGTTTGTAAAGTAGTGAAAAAGCAATGACTTTGAAATATTACCTTCCTCTGCAATTTCAGACATAGGTGCCTTTTTATAGCTGTTTTCTGAAAACACTCTATAAGCTGCGTTTATGATTCTACGCTGTTTTTCTATTGGAAGTGCGAAAAATTTATCGTTCATTATAATCCTCCTTATTGTATACATCGGTCAACGCAAGTGTATTATATACCCGTTGACCGTTTTTGAGAAGACCCCTGTAAAATAAACCACGGCAAGAAGAAAAATTTCTCCTTGCCGTTATAATGCTATGTTATTTTATCAGATTTTAATTCCCGATGTTTTATGATCAATAATTTGTATATTCCCACACCAATTAACACGATTGCATTTGCATAAAACAGGACACATATATCCTTTACAAAAAGCCAGAACACATATATCGGAGTACCCAGAAGCATAGGTGCAAAAATTAAAAGCAGTGGTAAGCCTATATGAATAATAACATTAATCACAATAGAAGTTCTCTTCCCTTTTTTGTTGTCTCTATTAGCTGTTACAATAGAGAATATGCTTATAAAGCAAAGCAGTAAGCATATTACATCAATTGCCAAATGAAGTATTAAATATAAATTGGGTAAATCCTGTCGTTCTTCACCTATAAGTGGGTTCACTATATTTGCAAGCAGGTTATTGGTTACAAGATAATCATTCATATTAACTAGAACAACTACTGCAATACCTTCTTCTGGAATAATAAACATATTAGAGGTATAATTTTCTACCAAACCAGCATGCCATATAACTGGTTTGCTGAACATTTCAGTTGAATAATTCCAACCCATTCCGTAATAAGAGCCTTCATCAGCAGGAACATTATCATAAAACATATTGT
The DNA here is from genome assembly GCA_036311185.1 of Acutalibacteraceae bacterium. GTDB lineage: Bacteria > Bacillota > Clostridia > Oscillospirales > Acutalibacteraceae > CAG-964. Next base: position 3,442 of record JAXJQK010000137.1, read on the forward strand.
TTATACTTTTTTCACTTAAAATGTTTTCTCCACCATTTAAATACATCTGAAGATATTCACCCATATCAGAAGCACTTGCTGATAAATAACCAGCAGGAACATTTGTCCACATTCCACTTTTTATTTCGTCTGGGTAGTCTGGCTTTCCTTTTACAGGAATTCCAAAATAATTTCTATAGCCTGGAATCAATCCGTTTTCTTCACTCTTTTCAAGAGTTGCTGCCGAATGTGTCATACCTAATGGTTCGAAAATATTTTTGGTTATATATTCTTCGTAGGTTTGTCTACTTACAGATTCAATAATTAGTCCCAGCAGACCGTAATTAGCATTTGCATATATGTATTTGCCGTATGAATCTGTGCTTTCCAAATCACCAAATGTTTGAAACGCTTCAATCCCACTGGTTTGATTAAGCAGGTCTCTTACAGTGATTTTTTCACAATCAGAGCTGTCAACAAACCATTCTGTTGCATTAATATATTCTGAAACAGGCTTATTCAAATCAATTTTATTTTCTTCTACCAGTTGCATAATTGCTACTGCTGTAAAGGATTTGCTCATAGAACCAATAATAAAAGGGGTATCAATACTATTACAATTTCCGTAGGTTTCCTGAAATAAAACGCTATCTTTATCAACCACCATAACGGCCATTCCTGGAATATGATGTTTTTTTACATCGTCAGCAAGTTGCTTGCTGATTTTATCATAATCTGGTGATGATGTTGCATATACACTAACACAATTCACATTGACTATAAAGCATAATGCAAATATTAATACAAAAATTTTTAAATACTTTTTCATAATTTGCTATTTCCTCATTCTCTGCATATAAAATATATACTTTATAATGCTCACAAATATATACCATATTATACTGCTCATTGCTGATTTTGTCTATTGCTTAAAATACCTGTAAATAACATACTTTGAGTAACGAAACAAAAATATTCTCTCTAATCTTCATATTTTAAGCTGTGTACATAGGACAAGCTTTTGAATTAATATCATCTGCATAAATCGCCAATAGAATGTTAGTGTACAAGCTCTTTTTCTAAATTATATTTTTACTCTTCCAATAATTTAATACACCTGAATATTCCGTTTTGTTTTTAATAACAAACGGTTTGATTCCTATGTTAAATATTATAAGGTGCTTTATGCTTTGTGATATATACCTGTGCTTTGTTTTAATATCTAGGTATAGCTTATTAGCTGTTTTTTGTATATGCTGATTCAGTTTTTCTTTTTTATCAGAATTATTAATATAGATTTTTCTATATACTAAAGTTCCAGTAATGTTTGCACCGGAATACGAAGTAATCCTGTTAAGTATTTTTGCAGTATCTGTTCCACCATAGTTTTCGTAGGTAGCAACATTTATTACATATTTTCCAGAAAGCAACTGTTCCATTACAAAATGTCCTCTATCTATAATTGTCTTCATCTGTGCCGATACATTGCTTGCATAGGTTGGTGAACCAAGAATAATTCCGTCAGCAGTAGATATAGTAGCCGATAAAGCTTCTAAATCATCTTTATATATACATTTTCTAGCACTGTTCTATATAAGGAATTATATAGTCGTTTATTAGCTCCATACGAGCCTTAGGATTATATACCAATGAACAGGTCATACAGATAACGGCATCTATTTCTGGTACAACTGTCATAAGAGAACCACCTACACCATTGGCACAGAATGAATCATACTTGCCTGTATTGTATTCTTTTCTGATGATTTTTATTGTTTTGTTTTTTGGATATATCCACCAAAGATAGCCATAGCCCTCTTCCCTTTCAGCTAACATCTGCTCAATATATTCCTCTGACAAAATCCTCTTTCCTTTATATATGCCTTTGTTTAAAACCATAACCCCTATTCTAGCAAACTCGTCAGTTGTCATAGAAAGTCCCCAGCCTGTAGTATAAAAACCACTTGGGTCTTTTACCCAGCCACGGTTATCTCTTGTTTTGTAAAAGGCTTCTTGTGTTGCTCTGTCTACTACATTTGCGTTTGGTACGTCTAAAATTCCAAGAGGCTCAAACAAATATTTTTCTGCAAAATCTTTCAGACTCATACCTGTTGCTATTGTTAGAACATTTGACAAAACCTGTATACCCAAGGTGGAGTAGTGAAAGCTTTCTCCTATTTGCTTTTTGCCACCTATCATTTCTAATATCTTGCCACCCCAATCCTGACTAGTGCAAACCTTTGTCCAAGGCTCTGATTTATACTTGTAAGGAACGGTCATGGTAAGAAAGTTCTCAATAGTAACATCTTTTAACTGCTCTTGGTTTCTTTTAAGTTTGTAATCAGGGAAAAAGTCTATAACCTTTTGGTCAACTCCCTTTATAAAGCCTTTATCAATAGCAATACCTACAAGCACTGCTACGATACTCTTTACTACAGAAAAGGTGTTAACAGACTCGTTTCTATGTGCACCCGAAAAATATTCATCCAGCACTATTTCACCTGATTTATAAACTACTATTCCTAATGTGTTGCTGTATTCTTTTTCTACTACTTGACGTATTTTTTCTATCATTGATTTTCTCCTTTAGTTTAATAAGGATATCCTAAAAATAAGTCTAATTTAATTAAAAATTTAATTCAATAGTTTTTTATATAAAAATATTACCTAAAAATCATCACGATTATTAGTCATAATAGCCAAAAGCCACCTATCGATTGATAAGTGGCTACTAAGTTTATTTTATATTTTTAATTTGTATTTATTTTTGCCCCAAGCCTTTATAGTACTTGATAATCATTTCTGCTCCTCCGGCATTGCCTGGAGCTTGCTTTATTAATTCCTGTGCTTTTACCATATTTTCTTTAATACCAGCGTCTGTCATAACAGACCACACATATTCTTTTAGCGTATTATCATTTATTGCAGAGTTTGGTAAATGCTGACCAACACCAAGCTTTTCTACACATCGTGCATTTACAGGCTGGTCTGCTGTAAAAGGTATTACAACCATTGGTACACCATATACAAGAGCTTCTGAAACACTGTTCATTCCACCATGAGTAACAAACACATCTGATATTTTTAACACCTCTAGCTGTGGCACAGAGTTGTAAATGTGAATGTTTTGGGGTACATTTTTCAGATTCTTTGTGTCAAACCTTTTTCCTACAGAAATAATTACATCTACAGGCTCATCACGAAAGGCTTCTATAAATTTCTGAAAAAAAGCTACAGCCCCTTTTACAACAGTACCCAGAGAAATATAAATAACTGGTTTTTCTTCCTTTACAAAATCAAATTCTTCTGATTTTATTTTATAAATAGACGGACCAAGAAATTTAAATTGCTCCTCATTGAACTCTTCTGCATAGGGCTGATATTGACGGAGTGTGTATGCAAGATTCAACTGTGGAGGATTATAAATAATTTCATCAAGCCAATTATCCGTTTTTAAAGAAATGTTTTTGGCGATATCCTTTGTAAAAGCTTTTGCTATCCATTTATGTTTAAAAATAGACAATGGGCCCTTTACTGTAATAAATTCCTTCATTAATAATTCGTTGGTTACAGGTGCAGTAAAAATTCTGGCTACAGGCTTGTTGTATTTTTCAGCTAGGTGCTTACCTAAAAAGAAAAACTGCTCATAAATTACGAAATCAAAGCTTTCTATAATATTCTCTGCAGTTCTATACGCATTTTTTATCTGTTCAGATAATTTCTTGTGATTCTGATATCCATAAAATGTTGCTCCACTTTCTGCAATTGTTGCTTCAAAATCATAAGGCAGAAGGTATGTTACTTCACAGCCTCTTTTTATAAGCTCCTGAACAAGACCTATAGTAGGCATAACATGACCGTAATATGGCAGATTTATAAAGAGTATTTTCATAATATGCCTCCTCTATTAAATGCAAATCTGATAATCTAATCAGGTATATTATAGCATATCAAGCACAAAACTGCTATCAAATACATGCAGTTAATAAAAGCTTACATTTTAAACTCTTAGTTGTTTTTGCATATACTTTCATCTAAAAGTCAAATATTCCTGACACGCAAATTTGTTGCAACATAGTGTAACGAATCTATTCTTACAGGATTATTGAAATATTCATTCGTAATCTGCATTCTTAATTTTTACGGATTACCAACCTTGTCAGATAAAATTTCTCTGATTTGTTCTGCTACCTCGTTTTTAAATTTCTTAGAGAAAATGGCATATAAAATTATGATCATAAAAAAGAGCATTTTTGTATATCGGATAGTCATACTGATTTCAGTTGTATATGGTGACAATATCTGACTACCGAGTAAGTTACCAAACATATGAACCAAAGCACCAGCCAATATGCTACGCTTTGTTTTAATATAAACAAAGGTAACCCAAAAGTTTAGCAGTACAACGCTCGGAATATACATAACAGCGTCAATAACTGAATCCTGTAACAAATTGTATTGTGCCTGACCTGGTGTGAAATACCATGCTAAATGCCATATTCCCCACACAAAGCCAAGAATAGCAGATGAACCCAAAAATCCATACTTAACCAACAGCTTATCAAGTGCATAGCCTCTCCAGCCAAATTCTTCGTTTAAAGGACCAGAAACAAGTGATATTAATAAAACAAATAACAGGATTAACGGATTTTTTATAATCGCATTTACAAAATCCATACCCGGCATTTCATAGCCTAATAAGCCTACACCTATAAACAGGCTTATGATAGTTATAACAGAAAAGGCACATATAGTAATAAGTGGCCATTTCCAGCCCATATATTTAAAGCTGAAGCATCTGTGAAAATAATCCTTTTTCTCATCCTTAGAATATGTAAAGAACACAAGGAACAAAGCAACAACGGATGGTGCTCCACCACCAAAATAAAAAAGAAATGTACCAACCGGTGTGCCTGTAAAATCGAATATTACCGGTATAAATCCACAGGTCCATGTCCACAAAAGAGTACACACGAAAAACATGAGCAAATATTTATCTGGCATAGCTTTCATTTTATTCTTCATTTAACCTTTTCCCCTTTTTTCTACAAGCTTCTGATTAATAGATTGAACCTCTCGCTTAATCTGAACAATCCCCACTAAATACGCTATTACAAACGCTGGAGTTACATATACAAAGGACATCCACCAGTTTGATTTTACAAACCAACCACAGAGTATTCCAACAACCAGAACCATAATTTCTACTAGAACATATTTGCAAATGATTTCCTTTAAAAAGCTATCATAAAACAGATGTGCTGTAAGATAATGAATACCCATACTTAAAAAGGCTATAATTGCAATCAGAAAATTAAGCTTCATCTCCTCAATATAATCAAAACAGAAAAAGGAAATTAAAGTTACGATAAACAATATTATCGCAGATAGCATTAATGATTTTTGAATGTATTTCTTCATAGCTACACCTCCTGAAAAACCTTTCTTTTTATTTCTGGAATATAGGTTCTTGAAACGATTATCTTCTCCCCGTTTGATAGCTCTGCTTCTAGTCTACTATTAGCCAACGCCTTTATATGTATAAGCTCGTTTATATTCACCAGGCAATTTCTGCTTACCTTTACAAAATCATATTCCTTTAGTTCGTTTTCCAGCTGGTATAAACGCTTTTCACTTCTGAATACCATATCCCTTGTATAGATAAAGGTACGCTTATCTACACTTTCTATATAAAAAATATCTGGCATAAACACCTTGTAATCTCTACCGTTTTCACTTCCTACCAAAGCCTTTTCCTCTGATTTCAGCTTCTGAATAATTCTGTTTAACTGACTGCTTTGCTTAGGGTATTCTATTGTTACAGTCAATTCTACATTTGGGTTTTCCTTAAGAATCAGTTTCATTTCGCCACCTCCTGTATATATCTTATCTAATAAATTCATTTGTTTCAAGCATTTAAAACCCACTTACAAAATAGCACTACTTAGTTACATGCTAAATAGCCATTTAATATGCTTAAACAAATATTTTTATATAAAGCTTAAAAATATTAATTAACTAATAAAAAAGTATTGACAGATGTAGTTATCTGTGTTATATTCATTCAAAACAATACAGACAAAAGCATTGACGAGGAGGAGTACATACTATTCCTGATGAACAGAGAGAAAGTGGTTGGTGAAAACTTTCGTGATGGTAGTATGGAAGTAGCCTTTGAGCTTTGGATCGAACAGATTATTCTAAGTAGACTCCAACGGAGAATCCCACCGTTATCAAGGGAAGCGATATCGGAATATATACATTATTCCCGTATTGTAATGAGTGCAGAAATATTTCTGAATTTAGGTGGTACCACGGACATGTCAGTTCGCCCTAAGCATATGCTTAGGGCGACTTTTTTTGTCTGTTTTGTAAAATATTATTATTTTATAGGAGGTTATCCACATGGATAAGAAGTATGATTTTAAAAGCACAGAAAAGCAAATAGAAGCTTTTTGGGAGGAACAGAGTATTTACAAGTATCAACATGGAAAAGATAGAAAAATCTTTTCTATAGATACTCCACCACCAACCGTAAGTGGTAAATTGCATATAGGTCATGTATTTTCATATACGCAGGCAGAAATAATTGCAAGATTCAAGCGAATGCAAGGGTACGATGTTTTTTATCCTTTTGGTTTTGATGACAATGGTTTGCCAACAGAGCGTCTGGTAGAAAAAGACGAAAAGATACACGCAAATATGCTACCTAGAAGTGAATTCAGAGCAAAATGTATCAATACAATCGAAAAATACGAAAATGAATTTAAAAATTTGTGGAAGCGTTTGGGATTTAGTGTGGATTGGAGTCTTCAATACCAGACTATTTCTGATTTATCACAGAAGATTTCACAGAAATCATTTATTGAATTAGCTAAAAACGGCAAAGCTTATTCAAAGGAATCACCAGTATTATGGTGTACAGAGTGCCAGACCTCTATTGCACAGGCAGAGCTTGAAACAAAGGAATGTGAAACAATATTTAACTATCTGAATTTTAAAACACCTCTGGGTAATCTTTTGATTGCAACTACAAGGCCAGAGCTTTTAGCAGGCTGTGTATGTATTTTTGTTCATCCAGATGATACACGTTTTAAAGAATATATAGGAAAAACAGCAATTGTTCCATTATACAACTTTGAAATTCCGATTTTGACAGATGAGAATGTTTCTATGGAAAAAGGAACAGGTGCAGTAATGTGTGCAACATTTGGCGATAGTGTAGATGTTGAGTGGTATCAAAAGCATAATCTTCCATATAAACAGATTATAATGCAAAACGGAACTATTAATGACTCCATAAAATTTATTGGTGGTATGACAATCAAAAAAGCAAGAGAGCGAATTATAGAGCTTTTGCAAAATGAGAAGCTTCTTGAAAAGCAAGAAACAATTAACCATATCATCGCAATTCACGAACGCTGTGGCAACGGAGTTGAATTTATACCATCAAAGCAATGGTATATTGATGTATTAACAGAAAAAGAGCGTTTTCTAAAAGCAGCAGATGAAATAAACTGGCACCCTGAGCATATGAACAACAGATATAAAATATGGGTTGAAAACTTGAAATGGGATTGGTGTATTTCTAGACAACGATATTTTGGAGTTCCTTTCCCAGTTTGGTATTGTAAGGAATGCCAAAAGCCTATTTTTGCAGAAGAAGAACAGTTGCCGGTAAACCCTTTGGAAACCACTCCTTTACACCAATGTGAATGTGGCTGTAATAAGTTTATACCAGAAAAAGCAGTTTTTGACACTTGGGCAACATCATCTGTAACTACGCTGATTAACGCTAAATATGGAGAAAAGAATGATATTTCAGAAGAAATATTGCCTATGAGTATGCGATGTCAGGCTCACGAAATTATTCGTACATGGGCATTTTATTCAATCGTAAAGAGCTTGTATCATACAGGGCAAATACCTTGGAATGACATTATGATTAGTGGATTCGTTTTGGCAAAGCCTGGCGAAAAAATAAGTAAATCAAAGAATAATGATTCTAATTCGCCAATAAAGCTAATCGAAACACACTCTGCTGATGCAGTACGTTATTGGGCAGCAAACAGTAAGCTTGGAACAGATACATTTTTCAGTGAAGATGAATTAAAAATATCTAAGAGATTTTTAAATAAGCTTTATAATGCCGCTAAATTCTCTATAATGCAATTAAATGATTTTAAAAAACCAGAATCATACAACGAATCAATGCTATTGCCAATTGATAGGTGGATTCTACAAAGAATAAATGAAACTACTATTAAAGCAACTGATATGCTGAATAATTACGAAATTGGTCAGGCAAGGCACGAGATTGATAATCTGTTCTGGAAAGATTTTTGTGATTATTATATAGAGATTGCAAAGGAAAGATTGTATCAACCTCTTATACATGGTGAACAGCAACGCTATTCTGGACAGATTGCTATTTATTATGCTTTGCTTGGAATATTGAAATTATATGCAATCTACACTCCGTATGTAACAGAATATATCTATCAGGACTTTTACCGAAAGACAGAAAAGGAAATCTCTTTGCACGAAACAATTTGGAAAACAAAGGAAAGCGATGAAATTTATCTGGAATTTGGAGAACACTTGAAAGACATTATTGCAGAAGTACGCAAAAGCAAAACTGAACGCCAAATGTCTATGAAGGATTCTATTCCAGAGATTATTATTAATTGTCCTGAAAAATTCTACGATTTTTATAAGAAGTCAGAGAAAGACATAAAGGCTTGCACAGGAACTGAAAAAATAATTATAAGAACGGAATTATCTGAAAGATAAGTAAAGTTATAAGCAAAAAGAACTGTCATCTGATTTATAAAATAGACGACAGTTCTTTTTTAATACTCTTAACCTTTAAATTCCAAACAAAGTAAATCGCACAGCGTCTATCAAACCATGGCTAATCATTGCACTGGCTATATCCTTTTTTCTTTGAAGGATTGTAAGAGGGAGTCCAAAAAGTAGCCATAATATAATAGTCGCTACGATATCATAACCATGTGCAAGTGCATGTGGCATACTCATCATAAAATACATTGTAAGTAGCTGAAACCTATTCATCTTTTTATTACCTGCATAGTATATACAGTAAGCCATAAAGATTGAACGACCAGCCATTTCTTCATACATTGCAGGGTTAAAGCAAATCAGCAATTTAGATAGCGAAAATTCAAGAGCAATTTCACGACCACCTAACATACCCATAAAAGTATTAATAATAGACAATATAACACCTGCAATGACTCCAATAATAATAGTTTTTAGAAGTGGATACTTTTTCACCTTAGAAACCATTTGATATCCACTATGACTTTGCATTACTGAAAATACTGCAAGTGAGGTGAGTAAGGTAGGAACACCAGCCATAAGTCCATTTATCAATAATAGAAACGGATCTCGTGTAAATCCCAGATATGCAACCACAGAAAGAATTGTAAATATAATTGAAGTGATTATATATTTTTTAGATGGTATTTTATTTTTCGATAATATAACAATAGATATAACAGTAGTTATTATATCCATCAGTCTTAGCTCTGTTTTAAAGGCAACCTCCCAAAATACCATTGCAAAAAATAATACCCAAAGAATAACAAAAGGTAAATATTTTCTTGTGTTACTTTTCTTGTGGCTCGATTCAAGTCTTACTTGCGATAGTTGTATTTTTTTCTGTTCATTCATAACAAAAACTCCCTTGTTTAATTTTTTTAATTATATCAAGGGAGCCTTTTATCTAATATAAATCAATCTTAAATCCGTCTTAAATTTATTTACAGAGGAAGCCTAATTAGAAATCCACAGCCTGCTTTTTGCTCACATAAATACTCAATACTACCATTATGTAGAATAGCAACCTGTTTAACAATTGCAAGACCTAGTCCACTTCCACCTTTTTTGGAATTTCGCACATCGCCGTCAACTCTGAAAAACGGGTCGAAAACTTTATTTGCATAAATATCATCAATTCCGATTCCGTCATCTGAAATATAAATTTCTATAAATTCAGACCTGCATATACTTAGCTTTATAGTAGTTCCTTTAGCGTTATATTTAATTGAATTATCTATAAGATTATCGTATATACGTCGGAATAAAGCCTTATCTATATTTACATAAATTTCTGATTCCGGAATATTTAGCTCATACTTAAAATCTTTATCTTCAAGGCGTGGAAGATACTCTGAAAATATAAGCCTTGTGTATTCGCATATATCAAGCTTTTTAAGCTTTGGTGTATATCCGGCACTGCCTAGCTTTGAATATGTAAAAAGCGACTGTAATAATTCGTTTGCTCTTACTGCATTGCTATGAATCATTTGTGCGTATTCCTTTTGCTTTGCTTGGGCCAATGCACCGCCATTACACAGCATTTCGCTATATCCCTGTACGCTGGCAAGTGGATTTTTTAAATCGTGAGATATTTCTGACACTAGTAGCATTCTTTTTGCTTCTTCATTTTTCTGTATCTCTTCTTTACTGCTAAGCTCTACAGCCAGATGCTTCATAATTTCTTTAAGAAGGTTGATTTCAAGCGTTCCACCCTCGCTTAAATTTGCATTATAATTACCCTCTTCAAGCATTTCAGCATAATCGGCAATTTCCTCAATTGGTTTCGTGATTTTCGTTGATTCTCTCTTTGAATAAAAAACAACAAACCCACCAAGTGCAACCAAATACACAGAACAAATCATAAAAAATATAATTACTGTTGATTTGTAATTAACTGCTTCTGGATTCAAAGTAAAAAAGATAGATAATGTAATAGGTTTAGTAGTTCTCAGCACTAACCAATATTCTTCTAGCTCATTATATGCTATATCATATTGATATTTTGAATTATTACCAGCACTTACTAAAAATTCCGTCCATTCCTTTTCTGTAAAAGCTTTCTTATTACAAACTGGCTTTCCTCCTAGTTGAATAACCTCAAATTGATTATTTACAACCATAGCTCCACCACCATTATCAACGATATCGTCAATCTGGATATCACTGTATATGGTTTGTAATCTATCTTTAGCTGGTATGTATTCTGTATTTGTTTTGCTACTACCCCACTGCACAATAGCCAATAATATAATTGGTAGTAACACAAAGCCTAATGTTGCCAGAATAATATGCACAAACTTACGTCGTAAATAGGTTCGGGTGGTTAAATTGCTAACTTTTCTTTTCATATTATTCACCTGAATCTGTACCCTATACCAATTAATGTTTCAATATGCTTATGCTCGTCATCATTTATCTTTGCTCGCAGGTGTGAAATCTGCACCATTATTGTATTATCGTCATACATATATTCATCTTGCCATACTTCCTGATATATCTGCTTTTTGGTTAAAACCTTACCCATATTTTTAGCAAAGAACTCAAGCATTAAATATTCCTTTGCGTTAAGATTAACTATTTTGCCATTGTTCTTTATAACGCCATTTGTAAAATCCATATATAGATTTCCAGCTATAATTGCAGTTTGTTTATTGCTTTCAATATTAAGATGACGCTTCTGAACCTCTATTCTTGCTAAAAGCTCGTTCATACCCCAAGGCTTTACAATATAATCATCTGCACCTAATCTGAGTCCACTTACCTTGTCAATTTCGTCACCTCTGGCTGTAAGTAATATAACAGGCATATCAGAGCTTTCACGAATTTTGCTAAGTAACGACAATCCATCCATAAAAGGCATCATAATATCAATGATTGCCATATCTGGCTTTTCACTTTCAAACACCTCGTACGCTTTTTTACCATCAGAAGCCTCTACAACAGAATATCCTGCTTCTGTCAACTGATCATACAGTAACTTTCTCAAGTCATTTTCGTCATCTGCTATAAGAATCTTTATCAATCATGCTACCTCCCTTTACTTACAAGTTTATTGGAATATTTTTGATATTTCACTTCATTCAAAATATCAAAAACACTTCTTTAGAAGCATTGTCTTATTCAAATTTAATGTAGTATTATATTTTAAATTATAAACGATTATAAAATATTTCGCAAATACAAATAAAACAGCACATATAGAATAGTTGAATTTTTAATGTTTGTTTTTATTTCAGCTCTTCTTGTCGTTCTCCTATTATGTTAATTTCAATCTATTTTTCCAAATTAGCTTTCAATATTAATTTGTAATGGTTTGTTTAATGAACTGCTCTATTTTGCTATTAACCTGCTGTGGGTTATCTCCGTTAGAGAAATGTGAAGCGTTTTTGATAATATGTAATGGGTAGCCTGTTTTTTCTGCCCATGCTTTGGAATACTGCTTTACTTTTCCTGTTTTGTCCTTGTCACCAAGCAAAATAAGAATCGGGCATTTCAAATTAAGATCTCTGTTTTCTTCTGCAAACTTTCCATAGGCAATATCCATTTGCTCTATAATCTGTTCTTTAGAAAACGGAACTAATATCTCTTTCATTTTTTGGTATGAATAATCAGTTACAGATATAGATTTTGCTATACTTTCTCGAAACAACCTATCTGTAAACAACTTCGCCATTGGTTTAACCTTAGAAAGCCAGAATAAATCCGATTTAGAATAATATTCCGTACCAAATGGTGTTGTATCAATACCAATTATGCACTGTGCCTTTTCTGGGTATAAATGAGCAAACATCTGTGACGGATAGCCTCCCATTGACATACCAGCAAGACTGACTTTATCTATAGCTTCCTGAATTAGTATAGCGTTTAAATCTCTTGCAGTGTTCTCATAAGAAAAATGCTCATAAGGCATAGATAAGCCGTGCATAGGCACATCCCATGTTATTACAATATATTCGTCCTTAAAATACTCAACCTGCTTTTCGTACATTGTGTGATTTGCAGTTAAACCATGAGTAAAAACTATTGCACCTTTTGGTGTAGATTTCGGTCTGGAAATCCAATAATGCACCTCTCCACCAACACCGCTTATTTTTTTATGTTCCATAAGATTTTTCTCCTTCAACTTTTACATTTGTATTGTTTATTGCTGTGTATATACTTTTTCCCAGAAATTGATTAAAGCACCTGTTTCTCTTTCGATTTCATCGGGGATAATACGATTCATACGATACTTCTGTAGCATATATCCATCTACAGCATAAAGGATTTCTGTATACATTGTTTTTATATCAATATCTTTTCTGAGCTTTGATTTATCGATTTTCTCAATAACCAGCATTTCGCTTTCTTTACTGGCAACATTGAAATTTTCTTGTATGGAGTCTTTTATTTCGGGAGCTGTTTCGTAATACGCTCTGAGAGAAAAAGCATACATATACGGATAATCACGCATAACCGAACATTTGGACAGTAAAGTTCTTCTCAGCATTTCAAAAAAATCATCTGTATCCAATGTTTTGTATTCTCTGATAGCCTGCGTTGTTATCTCACAAGCGTTGTCCCATAGGTACATATATAAATCCTTTTTATTTGTAAAGTAATGAAAAAGTAAGGACTTCGAAATATTACCCTCCTCTGCAATTTCAGACATAGGGGCCTTTTTATAGCTGTTTTCCGAAAACACTTTATACGCAGCGTTTATAATTCTACGCTGTTTTTCTATTGGAAGTGTGAAAAATTTATTGTTCATTATAATTCTCCTTATTGTACATAACGGTCAACACATTTGTATTATATATCCGTTGACCGTTTTTGAGAAGACCACTGTAAAAATAAAAATGACAACAAAGAAGTCATCTCTGTTGCCAATGAATAAAATTTATTGTTAGTTAGATATAATATGTTTATCAGTAGCTTAATTCAGAAAATCTACTATCATCTGCTTTTCAGCTTCTGTCAGGCTACTCATGTGTCCTCTGCCTTCCAGCAGATAGGTTGTGCAATTTTCTATTATATGTTCTGCTCTTGGTATAACACCTTTAGCTGGAAACAGACAATCTTTTTCAGCAGCCATCACTAGTGTAGGAGCTTTACATTTGTTCATATATTTAGCTGAAACATTGCTTGGCATACCTGTTTTTACCTTTGAGTAATTTATACTTAACTTTGCTGTTTCATAAATATCTTGCGTTATATTATCTTCTGTAACAGCCATTGGAAGCATACACTTTTTCAGCCATTTGTCTTTATGAGTAAGCCAATACATAATCATAGGAAACATCATACTCATACTGTTGATAGCAGGTGCATTTTTAATACCAGATGGCACATAAAGTACAGCCCGATTTACCTTTTTAGGGTCAACACACATTGTTTTGGCAATTATTCCTGCTCCAAAAGAACCACCAAAACAAGAAATCTTTTCATAACCTAACCCTTCTATTACTTCTGATGTCCATTTTCCGTAATCGTAGTTATTAGGAGACAGACTTGTTTCATCACTTTTACCGGGATGTCCAATTGTATCAACGGCGAATATATGGAAATCATTCATTAAGAAATCGCAAAACAGCAGATTATACGCTGTAGTGGCATTACCACCATGAAAAACCAGTAAAGGTACACCTGACATATTGCCTGTTTCTATAAGGTGTGTTTTACCGAATGTGGTTTTTATATATAAATCCTTATACTCCCTATCCAATCGTTCTAGTTGCTTATCGTATAAAGACAATATTGCTTCTTTACCTGCATCTGACTTATAGATACTCATATTTTTCAAACCCTACCTGCGATGAGATTATTTTTTATATTATAGCATTCGCTCTATATTTTGTCTATTGCTTAAAATACCTGTAAATAACATACTTTGAGTAACGGAACAAAAATATTTGCTCTGATCTACAAATTTTAAGCTGTAAACACAGGATAAGCTTTTGGGACTAACATCATCTGCATAAATCTCTGATAGAATGGTAGTTTACAAGCTCTTTTCCTAAATTATATTTTTACTCTTCCAATAATTTAATACACCTGAATACTCCGTTTTGTTTTTAATAACAAACGGTTTGATTCCTATGTTAAATATTATAAGGTGCTTTATGCTTTGGAATGTATACCTGTGCTTTGTTTTAATATCTCGATATAGCTTATTGGCTGTTTTTTGTATATGCTTATTCAATTTTTCTTTTTTATCAGAATTATTAATATAGCTCTTTCTATATACTAAAGCTCTGGGAATTTTAGCACCCGAATATGAAGTAAGCTTGTTCAGTATTTTAGCAGTATCTGTTCCACCATAATTTTCGTAGGTGGCAATATTTACTACATATTTACCAGAAAGCAACTGCTCCATTACAAAATGTCCTCTGTCTATAATTGTCTTCATCTGTGCCGATACATTGCTTGCATAAGTTGGAGAACCAAAAATAATTCCGTCAGCAGTAGATATAGTAGCCGATAAAGCTTCTAAATCATCTTTATGTATGCATTTTCCTGTTTTGTAGCATTTACTGCCCCCTATACAATAATTTAATGATAAATCAGCTACATTAACAATCTGCACATCAACATCATCACGCTTTTTTAATTCTTCAGATAGTCCATTTAATATCAATGCAGTAGAACCATTTTTTCTATGACTTCCATTTATGATTATTATTTTCATAATTTCTTTCCTCAATTTCATAAATATCATTTACTATCAAATTTTATCATGATATACTCTAAATAGAAAGTATGTACTTTTTTGTAAGATACTATCCAAAAGGAGAGTGTAGAAGATGGAAAAAGAGGTCTGCTATCTTAAAGAAGTTGGATATGAGAAGTTTGAAAAGGTTGTTAATATGATTGGTGGCAAGTGGAAATTACGAATAATATATGTGTTAGCATTTAATGAAGTATTAAGATATGGAGAGTTAAAACGAATACTCTCGCCTATTACACATAAAATGTTAACTGCACAATTAAAGGAGCTTGAAAAAGACGGTTTAGTTAATCGTAAAGAATATCAGCAAATCCCACCAAAGGTTGAATATTCTTTAACGCAAATGGGCAAAGATTTAGAGCCTGTGGTTAAAGAGTTTCATACCTGGATTACAAAGCATAATATTTAATTAGTAAAACAAACTTAAATTTGAGAAATGAGTCTGTTTATATAAAAAAGATTGCAAAATGGTTAGCCGCAATATCTATTATTGTCTTTGTCATTGCTTGGGGTATTGGTGCCATGATGATTTACGACGATGAGTTTGAGAATAATGTTTGGGTGTATGTTGGGTTTGTTCTATTGTAATCTTTTTCTGTAGTTTAATTTACCTAAAAACTACTTGCTGTCCACACTGTGGTAAGATAAACCAATGCTTTGAGAAATATGGTCTTTGCTGTGGTAAAAAAATCAAATGACCAATTCCAATTTGCAAAGATGTACATTAAAAGTCGATATAACAGCACAACGGCAGGGAGAAAATTCCTTGCCGTTGATTATTTGATATAGATCTTTTTTCTATTCAGAATTCTGCTTGCTGTTATCTTTATAGAGATAATTAAGTAACAATCCTGCAGTGCAAAGCGTAAAGGGGCTGTCTCACTAATCAAGTGAGACAGCCTAATTTTTATGCAAAAAAAGAAGGAGACTTCGGTGAAGAAGTCTCCAAAATGGTGTATAATGTAGTTGACAAAAAAACAAAACCACCATAAAGGATTGTACAACAA
>JAXJQK010000138.1:0-8440 GCA_036311185.1 Acutalibacteraceae bacterium
AAGTATTGTTGACAAATATAGTGGTAGGATTAATACAGATAAGGTCACACAATTATTAAATGACTATGCGTTAGATGGGTGGCGATTGGTATCTGCTTATACAAATGGAGTGGGATATAATAGCACAGGTAGTGGGATTGGTGGATTTTCTATTGGAGTAAATTCAACCATAGACCAACATATTTTGATTTTAGAAAGGTTTGTGAGGATTTAAGTGTTTTTTCATAAAAGTACTTGATTTTTATTATTGGTTATAGTATAATAACGATACAATCGCATTTGGCGGTTAAACTGAGCAAGTCAGAAATTTAATTCCTATGTAAATGTGAACGACAGGCCCTGTACGATTGGGTGCTGTGAACCATGTCAGGCGGGGAACCGAGCAGCATTAAGCAGATTTCTTGATGCGATGCAGTAAGTCTGTCGTTCGCATTTGCACAGGAATAGACCGTCTGTCTTGCTCTTTTATTTTTTATGAAAGGGTAGGGCTGTTTATGTATCAGGTTTTGTACCGAAAGTGGCGTCCATAGGTGTTTGCTGATGTTTCTGGTCAGCCTCAGGTTACTATAACCTTGAAAAATGAGCTTAAATCAGCCAGAATTAACCACGCCTATCTTTTTACTGGTACTCGTGGTACAGGTAAAACTACCTGTGCGAAAATACTTGCTAAGGCTGTAAATTGCCTTAATCCTCAAGATGGTGACCCTTGTGGCGAATGTGAGATTTGCAAAGGGATAGATGAAGGCTCTGTAATGGATATTGCAGAGATTGATGCAGCAAGTAATAATGGTGTGGATAATATCCGTACAATTATAGAAGAGGCAGCCTTTACGCCAACAAAGGCAAAATATAGAGTATATATTATAGATGAGGTTCATATGCTGTCAGCTGGTGCATTTAATGCATTGCTGAAAACGCTTGAAGAACCACCCTCACACGTTGTATTTATTCTTGCAACTACCGAGGTGCATAAGTTACCGGCTACTATACTCTCTCGTTGTCAACGCTTTGATTTTCACAGAATTTCTGCACAAAACCTTGCAAACAGGCTCAAATATGTTGCAGAAAGAGAGAATGTACAGCTTGATGATGACGCTGCTATGCTGATTGCATCTGTTGCAGATGGTGCTATGAGAGATGCGTTATCATTACTTGATAGATGTATTGGCGTAAGCACTAATATTACAGCTGAGGTTGTGCATACTACAGCAGGCTTGGCTGGTAAAGAGCATTTGTTTAAAATTACAGATTGCATAATAAATAAGAATACTCAATCAGTGCTTGAAATTGTCGAACAGCTACACAACGAAAGTAAGGATATGGGTAGACTTTGTGAGGAGCTTATAGACCATTTCAGAACATTAATGCTCCTTAAAACTATGAATAATCCTGATTCTCTTCTTGTTATGTCTGCACAGGATAAGGAAAGAGCAAGAGAGCAGTCAAAAAGTATTCAGCTTGAAAATATAGTATATATAATGGATATTTTGCAATCAAGCTATGACAGAATTTTCAGAGGAAGTAATAAGCGTACAGAAATAGAGCTTGCACTTATAAAGCTTACTTCTCCGCAGCTTGATACCTCAGTAGAAGCACTTATAGCTAGAATAGCAAAGCTCGAAAGAGCAATAAAAAGAGGAATACAGCCTCAACAAGCTGTACAGCAACAAGCACCGTTTGATAATAATACAGTGCCACAACAGCCACAGCAGTATATATCAGAGCCTAAAAATCAAGAGGTATATTCTGAAAAGCCACAGATTAAAGCAGTGGCAAAGCAGACAACAATGGACTATGAGGAAATTGTTAAAAATGCAGTTCCTATGGAGGACTGGCAAGAGGTATTGGATATAATAAAGAAATATTCAATAACTATTGCAACTTCATTTAAAAATACAAGGGCGTATATCAGTGGAGATTATATATTGATAGATTCCCAAAATGAATTAGCGTTCAACCTGCTTAAACAGCCTACTCAGCGTGAAAGAATGAGAGAGGCTATAAAAGAGGTAACAGGCAGAGCATATAAGCTTGGTCCTTATAAGCGTGTTGAACAAAAAACTCAACAGGAAGACCCAATGGCTAATCTTTTGCAAAAGGCAAAGCAGGTGGGGGTAGAGGTTGAGGAAGATTAAGAATTGAAAGGAAGAAAATAATGAAAGCAAGAATTCCAAGAGGTATGGGTGGCGGCCCACAGAACTTACAGCAGATCGCAAAGCAGGCACAGAAGATGCAGGAGGAAATGGATGCAGCAAGCACAGAGCTTGAGGCAAAAGAGTACACAGCATCAGCTGGTGGTAGTGCAGTAGAGGTAGTAGCAACAGGTAAGCTAGAGCTTAAATCAGTAACAATTAAGCCAGAGGTTGTTGACCCTGAAGATATAGATATGCTTACAGATTTGATTATCGCGGCATCTAACGAAGCACTAAGACAGGCAGCAGAGGATAAGGCTCAGACAATGGAGAGAATCTCAGGTGGTCTTAATATCCCAGGCTTGTTCTAATAATGTCATCGTATAATGTAGCACCTCTTGCCCGATTAAGCGAGCAGTTTGAACGACTTCCGGGTATAGGTACAAAAACAGCACAGCGTTTAGCTTATTATGTTCTAAAAATGCCAAAGGAAAGAGCAATTGAATTTTCAAATGCAATTTTAGCGGCACACGAGAATATACATTATTGCAGTGAATGTTGTAATCTTACAGATAAAGAGAAATGCTCAATCTGTGAAAGCAATAAGCGTGACCATTCTACAATTTGTGTGGTTGAAGACCCTAGAGATGTAGTTGCAATGGAACGCACACAGGAATATAATGGTGTATATCACGTACTTCACGGAGCTATGTCACCACTTAACGGAATAGGTCCTGAACAGCTTACAATAAAACAGCTGTTATCAAATATACAGAATCATTCTGTTTCAGAGGTAATAATGGCTACAAATCCAACAGTAGAGGGCGAAACAACCTCAATGTATATTAGTAAGCTACTAAAGCCATTGGGTATAAAGGTAACACGTTTGGCTTATGGTATTCCTGTAGGTGGAGATCTTGAATATGCCGATGAAGTAACACTTCTAAGAGCTTTAGAGGGCAGAAGTGAGATGTGATTTTTAGAATAATTTTCTGAATATAACATAACTATCAAACAGGTTGCTGTAGTATTACGGCAACCTGTTGTGAAGTAGCTAGAAAACGACAAATTTCCATTGACAAAGTAACTTTTTAGTATTATCATAGGTTTACACTTAAATAGTTATTTTATGTTTATGAATAGGAGGGAGTAACCAATGGCTAAGGCTGATACAAAGACAATAGCACAAAACAAAAAAGCACATCATGATTATTTTGTTATAGAGAGTATGGAGGCTGGTATTGAGCTTGTTGGTACAGAGGTTAAATCCCTTAGAGCAGGTAGAGTAAATTTAAAGGACTCTTGGTGCTCTGTTGTTGAAGGTGAGCTTTTTGTAAACGGTATGCACATAAGTCCTTACGAACAGGGTAATATATTTAACAAAGACCCAATGAGAGTGAGAAAGCTTTTAATGCACAAGCGTGAAATTATGCGACTTTACGGACTTATAAAGCAAGAGGGCTACTCAATAATTCCTATATCACTTTATTTTAAGGGCTCACGAGTAAAAATGCAGATAGGCTTGTGTAAGGGTAAAAAGCTATATGACAAACGTGCAGATATAGCTGCAAAGGACGCTAAACGTAACATAGAAAGACATTTAAAGGAACAATACAAATAAAAATTACAAGTAGACATTTAATTTTTGATATCGCTATTTGATAATAAGTAATCTAATTTGTAAAATACGTACCTATATGGTGCTTTAAAATTAAATATGGGGATGTAAAGGTTTCGACAGGGGTTGTAAGCCTTGGTAAGCGGGTAGTGGTACGGAACCACTATAAAATCCGTAAACTTTAAAAATAAACGACAACGATACAGTTGCTCTAGCTGCCTAAGTTGCAGCTCGTCATACCAAAGAGTACCACGGCTTTGGATATGGCGTCGACCAGTGGTGAACGTGAACTAAGCCTTGTCTTGGACTTTGTCATGAACTAAAGACTACCGTAACACTTAGCCTGTTAATGGGCGTAGTGCGAAGGGAATTCTAAAGCATTAACTACACCCGTAGAAAGCCCTGGTAAGCGACCTTTGGACAGGGGTTCGACTCCCCTCATCTCCACCATAGTATTAAAAAGTGGCGATTTAATGCGATTTTAAAATTAAATCCCCGAAAAATCCCCGAATTATTGAGTTTTAGTTCAGTAATTCGGGGATTTTTACACGTACCACACACCCGTGTGTGGTTGCCGTCCTATTCTGCTACAACAAGGTAGGACGGTTTTTTTATTTATGCTTTCACCCACCCCTTATATAGAGAGTGTGTGAGTTTTCAGTCTTTAGATTCCTGTGTTTCATTGAAAATTTTGTCAACTACTTTTAAATTTAAACTGTAATAGTGAGTGTTTTCATCAATTTTTTTGATTATCAAATTATAGGGTTTTAATTCATTTAACCTTTTATAAAGAGTGGTATTGGAAATCTCCATATAAGTAGTTAATTCTTTTGCACTTATACCGTTTTCTAAAAACAAACTAGCTTGTATTAATAAATCATATAAAGGACCATATTTAGCTGAAACTCCGTGAGGTAAAATATTAATCAATGATATATATCTTTTTAATTTTAGGTAATTCAATTTTAACTTCTCGTAAAGTTGGTTTAAAGCCTTATCGATAATATCAACGAACATATAAACAAACGGTGTTAAATCACCTAAATTATTAGTATCGTTACATATTTTAAAAGCGTCATAATACTTTTTTGAGTTTTGTTTTATAGAATACGCAAGTTGATATCCAATTAAGGAATCAAACTCTTGTGATAGTAAATAACTACTTATATATCTTGAAGTACGACCATTGCCATCATAAAATGGGTGAATATATCCAAAAAGATAATGAAAAACTGATGTTCTTAAAATACACTGTAATGATTGATTATTAAGTATATTTAATGCTTTTTCCATATAAATTATTATTTTAGTTTCAGGAAATAATCCTCTGTGAATTTCTTTTTGTGAAGGACTCATAACACTAGTTGAGTCTTTTCTGAAAATTTTTCCATCTGGTAAATTTTCGGGATCATCTTCTTCTATTTCGGTATATACTAATTCGTCATATAATTCGCGTATATCTTCACAAGTGTTCAGAAAAAGCTGTTCATTTTCTTGTAGCATTAGATATTTTTGAACAAGTCCTTCAAATCTTTTTTTGCGACTTTTGGCTTTTAAGTCGGTTAAAATACTGTTAATTTCTTTTCTTGAACTGTATACACCTTCAATACTATTTGTTAGAATTATCTCATCAATTAGACATTTTTGAGTAAATTGTTGTATTGCTTTGCCAGGCAGACTATAACTTAATTTTGCAATTTCTGTATTTATTTTGTATAAGCCAATAATTTGATTATACAGCTCAGGCTCACAAACTAAAAAAGCCTTGTTTTCGTGAATATCAAAATCAAAGTGTATGGTATTTCTGCCGTTAAATCGCTCGTGGTATATTGTTTTATAATTATCTGGGTCAGAGTAAAACAATTTCGATAGTGAAACATATTCCATTACATCATCCTCCTTTTATAAACAATAAAATTATATGCGTTTTTATATAATATATACTTGTAAAGTATGGCTGTTAGTAAAAAAAGGCATTTTTTATTGTTTGATTATCATAATAACACAACTGATAATTAAAAACAAGCCTAAATTTATCAATTTTACAACTGTACTATTTATTGTACAATTCCCAACGGATTACAAATTAACTATTGCAATCCGAAACAAATGTTTTATAATAGGTGTCACAAAATAAACATTTGTTTTAGGAAGGTTGTATTTTATGAATTATAAGAAGTACATAATTGAATTATTAGATAGGATTGAGGACGAGAAATTATTTGAGAGAATATTTAGATATATTCACAACTTAATTTATTAGATTTAAGGGTCTGTCTCACTGTCGTTAGTGAGACAGACCCCCGGTAAAATGGGCTTATAGCCCTTGAGCAAACCACCCGTTTGACGGGTGGTTATGATTGATTCAGTGTCAATAGTTGGGGTAACCCGAAATAATAAAAGTAAAAATGCTATATAAAAAATACCGTTAACACATCTAGCCTATATTTTAAAATTTCTATAGAGGTATAATTCTGATTAGGTAGCTATTATAGTGTTATATTAACTTGAATATAGCTAGGTTGTATCTGAAAACTCAAAATAATTTATTACTTAATTTGACAAAAGCTAAGCAGAATGCTATAATAGCTAATATGATTAGCCATTAAGATAATGGAGGTAGCTTTTATTGAGGGCGGGATTAGATAAAAATATAATTCTAGAAACTGCTGGGAAACTTGCAGATGCTAAAGGTGTTTATGGTGTTACATTAAAAGCTTTGGCAGAAGAATTAGGAGTTAAACCACCATCTTTGTATAAGCACATAAGTGGATTAGATGAGCTTAACAAGGAGCTTATGCTTTATGGGTGGAGATCACTAGAAAAGGAAATATCAAGAGTAGCTATAGGTAAGTCTAAGGATGATGCAATACGGGCAATATGCTATGCTTTTCGTGATTATGTATCAGCACATCCGGGAGTTTTTGAGGCTATGCTGTGGTACAATATGTATCAATCAGATGAACATCTTGAGGCTACATCAGGTACAGTTTCTATTTTATTTCAAATTCTTGACGGTTACGATATTAAAGATGAGCATAAGGTTCATATTGTACGTATGTTAAGAGGTTTTTTACAAGGGTTTTCGTCTGTAGAAATTCATGGTGGTTATGGGAACCCGATGTCTATAGGTGATAGCTTTGAATTTTCGGTGAAAATTATACTTAATGGGATTCGCAATTTACAGGGAGGAGAAAGTAAATGAAAAAAATTTTAAAGAATATAAGTCCATTTAATAATAAAACAGATATGCCAAATATATTGTTTGTTATTAAAAAGATATTAGCCTTTTGGTTTTGTTACATAGCAGGATTATTTATTGCCGAGGGCTTTGCAATTTTATTGCATTTTGCAATGGGCAAAAATATGCTTGTGGGAGAAGTGTTTGACGATAGAACTATACAGCTAATAATTTATTATGGTTATATAGTAGTTATTGCTATAGCACTTTTATATTGGAAATTTATAGAGAAAAAGCCAATCACTCAAATAGGCTTTAATAAAAAAATTGGTAACTACTTTATAGGTGCGGTAGTTGGAGTTCTTATTTTGTTGATATCTGTTATTGCTGTAGTAATTACAGGAAGTATTGAATATCACGGAATATTTGATAATATTAATGTTCCTGTTTTGCTCCTTTTTGTAGGTGGATTTGTTATTCAGGGTGCAATGGAAGAGGTATTATGTAGAGGATTAGTTTTGCAATCACTAAAAGATAAAGTATCATTACCGATTGCAATTGCTGTAAGTACAGTAATGTTTATTTTACCTCATTCTTCATCATTGTTTTCAGGTGAAATAATTTATAGTGTGATAGGCATTGTAAACCTTATTTTGATTTCTATTATTTTCTCATTATTTACAATTAAATTTAATAACATATGGGTAGCCTGTGGTTTACATTCTTTTTGGAATCTTGTTTTATATAATGTTCTTGGTTTGAATTTGAGTGGTACTGATGAAGCTACAGCAATATTTAATATGCAGTCAGTTGGTGATAATATATTAAATGGTAGCTTTTATGGAATAGAAGCAAGCATAATAACAACTGTTGTACTTGGTGCTTTTACAGCTACATTTTTGCTTTTGGATAAAAAGAAAAATATTGAAAAAACAAAATAAATTTTGATAGTGTAAATATATAGATTAAAACCATTGAATTGAGAAAGTATGCAATTCAATGGTTTTTATTATACTAGACCTGTTCGATAACCAAAGATTAACCGATTGATGTCTTTGGATTGCTCGAAGCGGTTTAGCATGGAGAGATTCACCAAAACAATATGAACCATATCAAACTATTTACAACCGTTTTTGTAAATGGCGTGATGATGGAACATTGCTGAAAATTTTTGAAACACTTAGGCTAGATTATGATTTTGAAAATGTAAGCATAGATAGTACATCTGGAAAAGCTTATTCGCAAAGTGCAGGTGCTAAAAAAGGGCTGTAAATTCAGAAAATAATCAATATATCATTACAAGTAGGTGCGGTAAAACAACAAAAATTCACGCACTTGTTGATGGTCTTGGAAACCCTATATCGTTTCTTTTGTCAGAAAGTCAAGTTCATGATAGCAAAGTAGCTGTTAAACTACTGTCAACACAGGATATAGCTGATGTAATGTTTTAGCAGACCGTGCTTATGGTACAAATGAAATACTTAATCATATTGTTGATAATAACGCAAA
>JAXJQK010000139.1:0-4951 GCA_036311185.1 Acutalibacteraceae bacterium
CTTGTATTGGTGGGATATGACGATATATTCCAAAGATACAAGGTACTGCACTCAAGTTATTGAACCGCCGTGTACGGAACCGTACGCACGGTGGTGTGAGAGGTCGGCTACTCAACTAATGGGTAGCCTCCTACTCGATTTGGCCTATTATTTTATATTGTTTTTTATCATTATATGGTGTTGTCCTTGATAAAATTGTTGTGAATTGGATTTGTTCATAATTTATTTACTCATTCAAAAACCGTGGGAAATCCTTATCACCCCATTGACAAAACGGGGTAACAATGGGATAATTAGATATTATGTAAATAATCGAATTTTGTATTCGTAACTATATAAAGTAAGGAGAGAAGCAAAATGGCTAAAGAGCTTGCAAAGTCATACAACCCTAGTGAGGTTGAGGATAAAATATATGACTTTTGGGTAAAAGAAAACTATTTTCATTCAGAAATTGATAAGGAAAAGAAGCCTTATACAATAGTTATGCCACCACCAAATATTACTGGTCAGTTGCATATGGGACATGCACTGGATAACACATTACAGGATATTCTTATCCGTTACAGAAGAATGCAGGGCTACTGTACATTATGGTTGCCTGGTACTGACCACGCATCTATCGCAACAGAGGCTAAAATTGTTGAGGCTATGCGTAAAGAGGGCGTAACTAAGGAAGATTTAGGTAGAGACGGCTTCCTTGAGCGTGCGTGGGAATGGAAAAAAGAGTATGGTGGTAGAATCTGCGATCAGCTAAAGAAAATGGGTAGTAGCTGTGACTGGCAGAGAGAACGCTTTACTATGGACGAGGGCTGTAATCAGGCTGTAAAAGAGGTTTTTGTAAATCTTTATAATAAAGGTCTTATTTACCGTGGTGAAAGAATAATTAACTGGTGTCCTCATTGCTTAACATCTATTTCAGATGCCGAGGTTAATTATGAGGATCAAGCTGGTCATTTCTGGCATTTAAGATATCAGCTTGCAGACGGTAGTGGTCATATCGACCTTGCTACAACACGTCCTGAAACATTACTTGGCGATACAGCTGTAGCTGTAAACCCTAATGATGAAAGATATAAGGATATGGTAGGAAAAACGCTTATTCTTCCTATCGTAAACAGAGAGATTCCTATTGTTGCAGATGATTATGTAGAAATGGATTTCGGAACAGGTGTTGTTAAAATTACACCAGCTCACGACCCTAACGACTTTGAGGTTGGTCTAAGACATAATCTACCTGTTATAAATGTTATGACAGATGATGCAAAAATCACAGAGGATTATCCTAAGTATGCAGGTATGGACAGATACGAGGCTAGAAAGGCTATTGTAGCTGACCTTGAGGCTGAGGGTGCTCTACTTAGAGTAGAGGATTACAGCCATAATGTTGGTACCTGTTACCGTTGTGGAACAACTGTTGAGCCTAGAGTTTCAAAGCAGTGGTTTGTAAAGATGAAGCCACTTGCACAGCCTGCTATTGACGCAGTAAAAACTGGCGAAACTAAGTTTGTACCATCTCACTTTGAAAAAACATATTTCCACTGGCTTGAGAATATCCGTGACTGGTGTATTTCTCGTCAGCTTTGGTGGGGTCATCAGATACCAGCTTTCTACTGCGATGACTGCGGAGAAATGGTAGTAACAAAGGATAATCACGCAAGCTGTCCAAAGTGTGGCAAAGAAATGCGTCAGGATCCTGATACACTTGATACATGGTTCAGCTCTGCACTATGGCCATTCTCAACACTTGGTTGGCCTGAAAATACAGAGGAGCTAAATTATTTCTATCCTACAAATACACTTGTAACTGGCTATGATATTATTCCATTCTGGGTTATGAGAATGATGTTCTCTGGTATTGAGCATACAGGTAAGGTACCATTTGATACTGTTCTTATCCACGGTCTTGTTCGTGATAGTCAGGGTAGAAAGATGAGTAAATCTCTTGGTAATGGTATTGACCCACTTGAGATTATCGAAAAATATGGTGCTGACGCTTTAAGACTAACTCTTGCAACAGGCAATGCACCTGGTAACGATATGCGTTTCTATGATGAAAGAGTAGAATTTAGCAGTAACTTTGCAAACAAGCTTTGGAATGCAGCAAGATTTGTTCATATGAACATTGATGAGCATAATGTTGAAAACAAACTACCTGACGAGCTTGCAACAGAGGATAAGTGGATTATCAGCACACTTAACAATGTAGCTAAAGAGGTTACAGAAAATCTTGATAAGTTTGAGCTTGGTATGGCTGTTCAAAAGGTATTTGATTTTATATGGGATTGCTACTGCGACTGGTATATTGAGCTTGCTAAGTCAAGATTACAGAGTACAGGTGAATCTGCACAAAATGCAAGACAGGTACTTGTATGGGTACTTGATAATGCACTTCGCTTGCTACATCCATTTATGCCATTTATCACAGAGGAAATCTGGCAGACATTACCACATCAGGGCGATACAATTATGCTTGCAAAATATCCTGAATTTACAGCTGAATATGAGTTCCCACAGGCTAGAGAGGAAATGGAGGTTGTAATGAACGGTATCAGAGCAATTCGTACTCGTCGTTCAGAAATGAATGTACCACCTTCAAGAAAGGCTAAGGTTTATATAGCTACTGAACAAAAAACAGTATTTGAAAATGGTGCTCCATTTATCTGCAAGCTTGCTTCTGCAAGTGAAGTAGAGGTTGGCGACAGCTTTGACATAGAGGGTGCAGTTACTGTTATTACAGCAGAGGCTAAGATTTATATTCCTATGAGCGAGCTTGTTGACAAGGAAGAAGAGCTTCAGCGTTTGAATAAAGAGCTTGCTAAAACTGAAAAAATGCTTGCACAGTCTGAGGGTAAGCTAAATAATCAAGGCTTTATCGGCAAGGCTCCTGCAAATGTTGTAGAAAAGGTAAAACAGCAGGCAGAAAAAGAGCGTGAAAAAATCGCAATGATAAAAGCTGCTATTGAGGCACTTAAATAAAATGATTTGTTGTTAATGTTTTTATATTTATAATTTGCATAGTAGTTAAAATAAAAAATCAGACAATGACAATTAATTATTTTCTATTGTCTGATTTGAGTTATTAATGTCATACTTCATTATATGTAGTATGACATTAATTCTAATTTTAACTGAGTATAATTTATTATAATAAAAAACTAGAAAGGAACGATGTTAATGGGAGAAAATATTATTAAATTTTATCGTTTTAAGTGTAAAACAGAGTGGAAAATTTCCTTTTTCTCTACTTTTATTATTGGTTTAATAACTCATTTGTATAAATTTGCAAATGACATACCAATAATGGATACCTTTACTAATTCATATCATGAGCAAAATATGATAATGTCTGGAAGATGGTTTTTAACTATTGCAACCAGTATTAGCTCTTACTTTGATTTAGTTTGGGTAATCGGACTTTTGTCGCTATTATTTATTTCGTTATCAATGGTTTTGATTACAGAAATTTTTAAGCTTACAAATCCAGTTTTGATAACTCTTTGTGGAGCTATTTTAGTTACATTTCCAGCTGCTACAGAAATATTCTTCTTTAGTTATACTGCTGATGGATATATGATAGCTTTGTTTCTATCTTGTATTGCAGTTTATCTTACGGTTTTTGACTGTAAAATTAAGTATCGTTATATTATTAGTGGTTGCTGTTTATGCTTTTCCTGTGCAATTTATCAGGCGTATATACCTTTCGCTTTAGTACTATCAGTTTGTTATTTAATGTATCAATTACTGGAAAATAACTATACTGATAAACAGTGTACTATGTGGTGTGTAAAACAGGTTGGCTTATTTGGAGTGGCATTAGCTGCATATTATGCACTTTGGAAGCTACTATCTCTTATAGAAAAAGTAGAAGAAACCTCTTATTTAGGAATAGATAAGGTTGGTTCAGTAAGTTTTTCTCTAATTATAAATGGTTTTAAAGCAATGGTTTTATCATTAGGAAGATTTTTCATTGAAGGGGATTCTTTATCAGAATTAACGTTTGGAACCATATTAAACGTAATATTTATCATATGCTTTATAGCAATCATTATATTTGTAGCTATAAAAAGCAAGCTTATAGCTAATAAAAAGAAACTAATATTATTTATAGTTTGTATCATATCATTACCATTCTGTATATGTTTATGGAGTTTTGTTAGTACTGAAATTTATTTAGGTACTGCAAGATATTTCCATAGTATTGCAATGCTGTATATATTTGTAGGAATATTGTTTGAGCGTTGGACTGAAATTAAAGCGAAAAATTTTTCTGGATTTCTGTTAGCAATAATCGCATTTAATTTTTGTTTGGAGGCTAATATTTCTTATTATCTACTTAATAAAAGTTTTCAGGCATCATACGCAACTGCAGTTGCTATTCAATCTAAAATGCAAGAAAAAGAGTTTGAGAATATTATCATAACAGGAAGACTTACATATGACGGCTTTGGTAAAGAGAGAATCCCTTACTTAGGAAGAGGAATTGACTACAACTATCTATATCGTGAGTCATCCGTAGTATCATTTTTAGAAACATATTTTTCTACAGACCTTGAAGTGTTGTACGGTGAAGAAAGAGTTGCTATAGAATCATCACAGGAAGTAAAGGATATGGAATGTTGGCCATCTGAGGGTTCTATGAAGGTTATTGATGATACATTGGTTATAAAATTTGGATAAATATAAAAATTTTACAATAATAAGAAATATCGTTTAAAAAAGAAATAGCGATATGCTGTAAAGTAAAATGTCTTTTAAGCGAATGTTGTAGAAAAGGTAAAACAGCAGGCAGAAAAAGAGCGTGAAAAAATCGCAATGATAAAAGCAGCTATGAGGCACTTAAATAAAAATTAAATCTTAAATTGCAATAACAAATTGAACACTTTTTAGAATAAAGTCCGGCTTTTCTAAGCCGGCTTAATTTCCAACAAGCACGGACATCTAACGGTGTCAA
>JAXJQK010000140.1:0-10829 GCA_036311185.1 Acutalibacteraceae bacterium
AAACAGAATTAGAGCCACTGCAACTAAACCAAACAGTAAGAAAAATTTAGGTGTACCAGACTTTTTTGGGTCATCCTTATTTTTTTTATCATCTTTATTCAATCGTTTTCACTCCTTAATTTCTTAATATATTATTAGCTAAGATACAAATATATTTCAAAAAAATTTATGAATAAACTTCTTCCTTTAAAACACCTATAAATGGTAGATTACGATATTTTTCTGCGTAATCAAGTCCATATCCTGCTATAAATTCATTTGGAATATCAGCACCTATATACTCTACCTTAACATCCTTTTTTCTTCTTTCAGGCTTATTTATAAGCGTACATAATGTAACAGTATTTGCACCTTTATTCTTTAAATGATTTACTATAAAGCTTAATGTTAATCCACTGTCGATAATATCTTCAACAATAATTACATCTTTACCTAAAACAGGCTCAGATATATCCTTGATAATCTGAACTCTCCCCAATGATTCTGTACTATTACCATAGCTTGAAACTGCCATAAAGTCAATTTCACACGGTAGCTTAATCTCTCTCACAAGGTCAGCCATAAAAATAAAGCTACCTTTAAGCAAACCAAGCATCAGTATATTTTTACCTTGAAAATCATTTGTAATTTTCTCACCAAGTCTTTTTGTCATAGAATCTATCTGATCTTTTGTAAATAATATTTCCTTAAAATCATTTATCTCAGTATATGCTTCCATAACTATCCCCCAAACTTAATTTTTTTGTTGATACAGTGCTATTCAACTTTTATTACTGCCACATTTTTAGTTTTTTCAGTAACAGCATATTCCTCTGAAACACCAAATCCACAAACCCATAAGATTTTATTTTTTTCCGCAATCACAGGCAAAGTATTTCTTATTTCAGATGGAACTTTTGCTTCAATAAATAATTTTTTTAAAGTTTTTGTAACACCTCTACCTCGCTGTTTAAACACATCTTTAGGCAAACGTGTACGAATTAATGTATCAACGGATATTATATCATAATCCAATGCATTTTTTACTAATAAATTGTGAACTTTAACAATTTCGTCAAATTCCTGTTTTGGTATAATTTTCACATAGATTTTTTTGTTATTTATGACAAAAAAAGTCTTTTCTTTAAATAATTCACATTGATTTTTAGCACTGTTTATTTTATTATTCTTGCTTGTATTTTTATGCACCCTTAATATTCCTTGACTTGCAGTAACAGTATAGTTGTCTGGAAGCTGAACTGCTCCTTGTTTTGCAATAACAATATCATAAATAAGATTGATATGCTTTTCTTCGTAAGAGCTACAATCCAATCCTTGCAACAATAATATAACAGCCTGCTTTAATATTGTTTTATCAGCAGTTGAAAGTATATTGCAGGAATAACCATTTTTAGTCACCGATTTATCAAGCAACCCCCGTGCTAGAGATGAGATGGCGGTTAAATTCTCTTTAGCTATGCTTGAAAGTCTTAATATTGTTTGCTCTAGTGAAGGGTTAATATCCTTTAACACCGGTATAACAGTATTTCTTATTTTATTTCTGCTATAATCATTTGTCAGGTTTGTTGAATCAGTTACATATTCTATATTATTTTGACTGCAATATTCCTCTACCTGTTGTCTAGTAATATCAATAATAGGGCGTATGATATTATTTCTGGTTCTCGGTATTCCTATTATTCCCTTTAAGCCTGTACCTCTTATTATATTGAAAAGTATAGTTTCGGTATTATCTGAAAGTGTATGAGCTGTAGCAATTTTTCCAGCTTCGCTTGAAAGCTCATTGAAAAATTCATATCTGATTCTTCTACCACATTCCTCACTGCTTTCTCCTGTATCAGCCGATATCTGGTTTATATCTGCATTTAACACCCTACATTCAACATTAAGCTTATCACAGATACTCTCAACAAATTTCTGGTCTCGCAGTGCTTCTTCTCCTCTTAAGTTATGATTTATATGGGCCACAATCAGACTAAGATTAAGCTGATTTCTCACAGACACAAGAAAGTGGAGCAGACACATTGAATCTGCTCCTCCCGAAACACCTATTACTATTGTATCACCATGGTTAATCATACCACCATTTACGGCTGTATTAAATATAATATCACTTATATTAATATTACTCACTTCTATCCTCCTGTGAGGTAAAACGCATAAACTGACCCTGCCAATGAAGCTTTACAGTATTGGTTTCGCCATGTCTGTTTTTAGCTACTATACATTCACCACTGTTCATATCAGCCTCTTCGTCATTCTTACCATCCTTGTCACTATAATAGCCCTCACGATATAAGAAAAGAACTATATCGGCATCTTGCTCGATAGAACCTGAATCTCTTAGATCTGACAGCATTGGACGGTGCTCGGCTCTTTGTTCACTTGCACGAGAAAGCTGTGAAAGAAGAATTATAGGAACATTCAATTCTTTAGCCATACTCTTTAAAGCACGAGTATTTTCACCTACTACCTGTACAAGGTTTTCTGTACGTAATGTACTACCCATAAGCTGAAGATAGTCAATAAGAACCAAATCAACATCTTTAAGTCTTCTTAGCTTTGCTTTCATCGCAGGCACTGTAAGCATAGTTGTTTCATCAAGATACATATTCGCCTTACTTAGAATTTCTGCAGCCTCCATAAGTCTTGCCCACTCATCATTATTAAGCTTACCTGAACGAAGCTTTGTACCCTCTATAAGACCCTCTGTAGAAAGCAGACGTGATACAAGCTGTTCCTTTGTCATTTCAAGTGAAAAGAACGCAACTCTTAACTTCGCCTTAGACGCTACATATCTTGCAATATTAAGGGCAAATGAGGTTTTACCCATACCTGGACGGGCTGCAAGAAGAATAAGGTCTGAACGGTTTAAACCCGTTATGACTCTATCGAGATCCGATATGCCTGATGGTATAGGCTTTGATTTATCATTATCCGGAGAGTTAAGAGAGTCAAGTCTTGAAAGTGTTTGGTAAATTACACTTTCGATATGCTCAAGGCTTTTTACATCTGCACCCTTTCTAATATCATATATCTTCTGTTCGGCAGAGTCTAAAAGCTGAGTAGATGTACTTGTCCCCTCTGAAGCCTCTTCAATAATAGTTTTTGCTGCAATAATCAATGAACGGGTTTCATAATTTTCTTTTACTATTCTTGCATAATCCTTTACATTTGTAGTAAACGGTGTGACATTGGCAAGCTCTATAAAGTAGGTTCGCCCCTCTGTTTGGTCAAAAGCAGGTTCTTTTTTTAGCTCATTAAGAACAGTTACAGCATCAACAGAAGCACCTCTGTTGTAAAGATTAAGCATACAATCATATATAATTTTATGATTTGATATGTAAAAATAGTCTTTGTTTGGAATAAGCTCAACAATACTGTCAAGACAATCCTTATCAAGCAAAACAGCACCTAAAACAGCCTGCTCTGCCTTTAAATCATAAGGTAATTTTATTCCTTCAAAAAGCTCGAAGCCATCTGCCATATATTTACACACCTCTATTCTAAATATAATTTGCACAATAACTCCTTAAAGAGTATTGTGCAAATTTAAACTTTTATAAATAATTTTATTATTCAGCCTCTGTAACTACAACCTTTAATTTAGCTACTATACCTGTATAAAGCTTTATATCTGCGTTGTAGGTTCCGAATGCTTTAATATCTGTATCTAAAGAAATCTTTCTTTTATCTACATTTAAGCTGAACTGCTTTTTTAACTCTGTAGCAATCTCTTTTGCTGTAACAGAACCGAATAGTCTTCCACCTTGACCAGCCTTTGCCTTTATGTTAAGAGATTTTCCCTCTATAACCTCTTTTGAAGCGTTAGCTTTCTTCTTTTCTTCTTCAATTTTAAATGCCTTTGATTCTTCTGCATTTTTAAGCTCACTCATAGCTTGAGCAGTTGCCTTTTTTGCTACTTTTTTAGGTAATAAAAAGTTTCTTGCATATCCGTCAGAAACCTCTACCAATTCTCCCTTTTTACCAGTACCCTTTACATCCTGTAATAAAATAACTTTCATTCATTTCAATCCTTTCAAATAATTTATTTTTTTATGCATAATTATAAGTTTAATTCAAAATACCCTTAGAATGATTAATCCTGATAATAAACATGATCACCATTTGAATCAGGTGCATAATAAATATTTTGATTTTCCCACTTTAAATCATAATCCATCATAGAGTTTCCCCTAAATTCTATAGGTAGATACTCTTCTGGTAAAAAATCAGCACCCTCGCATTGTTTTAGGTAAATATATATAACACTGTTGTTTTCTTCATCTGCTAATGCATATTCAAAAGACAAATTAGTGTTATATACAGCAACATATGAAGGATAATCAAAAAGACTATCTGAATATTGAATTTTATTAACAACCGTTTTTTCAGAGGTGTCTACTGAACAGCTAATATTTTCAAGTCTCATAATTTCTTTTTCATATGCTTGCTTATCTGAATAACTACCTTTCAAAAAAATCATATAAGAATTATCCAATAAGCCTTCCTTACAGTCATACTCATATTCTACATTGGTTAATTCTTCTATTGAGTCAGGAAAAATAAATAAGCCACTTCTTATATCCATTCCCTCATTATCAATATGTCCCTCTGTCTGCAAATATTTCTTTGTGTCAGTTGTGTGGTATGTTTCCACATTGCCACAAGCTGTAGTAAAAATGCATATCAATGAGGAAATCAAGCATAAGCTTATTGTTTTTGATATTCTAACCATATAATAATAGACTCCGTTTCTTTTGTGTTGTTATTTTATTAAATAACTTCTTAACTTTCTTGTTTTTCTGACTCATCATCAGAAAGTTCGTTTTCAGTGGTTTTGTATTCTTGATTATTTTCAATATCGTTATTTTCTATTATCTCAAGCAACATTGCTCGTGCTTGCTCCATTGTTACATTCTTGAGCTGAGCACCAGCCATTGAATGGTGACCACCACCACCTAGCTTTTCCATTATAATCTGTACATTTACATCACCAAGTGAACGTGCTGAAATGTTTACACCTTTATTCTGCTTATACATTACAAATGATGCTGTAACATTATTTATACTTAACAAATCATCAGCTGCCTGTGCTGCAGTAACTCTCATATCCTCTTCTGAATCCTCGTCTGAGCAAGCGATTGCACAACGATTGAATATTTCGGCACCCGATACAAGCTTAAATTTAGATTTATAATTATCAAGAGAATTAGCAAATAATCTCTTAACACTTACTGTATCTGCACCTTTTTGGCGAAGATATGCAGCTGCTTCAAAGGTACGTACACCTGTTTTAAGAACAAAGTTCTTTGTATCTAATGTAATACCTGCAAGCAGTGCCGCTGCCTCGTGCTTTGTAAGTCCCTTATCGCCTATATACTGTATAAGCTCGGTAGCCATTTCTGCTGCTGATGATGCGTGTGGCTCGTGGAAAAATACAAGTGCATTTGAAATATGGTTTACTGTCATTCTGTGATGGTCAATAACCACTATCTTACTTGCCTTATTATAAACTGAAATATCCTCCAAAAAGTTTGGTGAATGTGTATCTACTATAATAAGTAATGTTTTTTCTGTAATAGTCTGCATTGCCTCTGTTGGACTTATAAATATATTACCATTTTCAACCTCTTCCATAAAAGAGATTAGAGAACCTGCAACTGTATGGTCTTTTTTTACCACTATTCTTGCCAGCTTTTTCATATCCTTTGTAATACTGCTCCAAAGTCCTATACCAGTACCTATACAGTCTATATCAGAATTATGATGTCCCATAATAAGTACATGATCACTTGACTTTATGTGTTGAACAATAGAACTGGCTATAACTCTGGTACGAACCTTGTCTATCTTTTCAAAGCCCTCAGAATTTCCACCATAAAAGCGGAACTGATCTTTTGTTTTTATAGCAACCTGATCGCCACCTCTACCTAAAGCCATATCAAGTGCATTTCTCGACCAAAGCTCACATTGTTTAAAGTTTTCTGCACATCTACCTATACCTATCGATATTGTAGGTGTACACAAAATATTTTCAAGAGGTATTTCTTTTATTTCATCAAGTATACTAAAATCATTTTCTGTAAGCTCGTCTATAATTCTTTCTTCAAAAACAATCATATATCTGCCGTTATACAGCTTTTTATAAAGACCTGAGTATTTATTTGCCCATTTCTGAATAGTATTTTCTACATTTACGGTTACATATGATTGTTGTTGGTCATCATCCTTTTCAAACTCTGCTATATTATCAAACGCTACAGTTGCAATAAGAGGACGTGACCTCATATATTCATCAGTTGTTTCCTTATAGTATGTATCGTCCACAAAGTAAAAAACAGCAGACTTTTCGGATAATTCACAGCTTATAACGGTGTATCTTCGTTCACCGTATATTACATCGGCACCATCTGAAGATAATATATGTTCTACCGAAGTATTTGGTATATAATTATTTATCAAATCTCCGGCACAATCTTTGCCCTTAGCCATTACTTTTTTAAAGCAATCGTTATACCATACAATATCATCGTGTGAGCCTGTAACAACTACAGGTATATTAAAATGATTAAGATGCTCAAGATTATCCTTACCGAGCTTTTCAGCAGCAACTTTAATTGTATGATTAATATGATAGTTAAATCTACGAATTCCTATAAAAACTATTACTATAGAAAGAAGTGCAACTATCATTTCCATAAAAAAAACATATGAATTCCAGCGGGAGGAAAAAACAGCCATACATAATATTGCAACTGTAAACACAAAAAAGAACGGTGTTACTGTCCATATTTTTTTCTTCATTGTTTTTCCTCCCATCTGATTAATCTTTAAACTTCCATAATAATTGGCAAAATCATAGGACTTCTGCGTGTTTTATTAAAGATATGCTTTGAAACATCATCTTTTATCTTATTCTTGATGACATTCCATTCGTGAATATTTCTGTTTGCAAAATCATCAAGTATTTCTACTGCTATTCTTCTTACCTCGTGAAGAAGCTCCTCTGACTCTCTTACATATACAAAGCCTCTTGATACAATATCAGGTCCACTTACAACATAACCGTCTACTATATCAAGCGATGCAACAATTATAATTAATCCGTCTTGTCCTAAGTGCTTTCTATCTCTTAATACAATACTTCCTACATCTCCAACACCAAGACCATCTACAAATACTTTTCCTGAAGTTACAGAAGGAAGCTGTTTCATTGTATGCTCTTTAAACTCAACTACATTGCCTATATCGCCTATAAATATATTATCACTACTCATACCTAGGCTCATAGCCAAGTCAGCGTGCTTACGCAGATGCTTTTGCTCGCCATGTACAGGAATAAAAAATTCAGGCTTAACCAAACTGTGTATTATTTTAAGTTCTTCCTGACAAGCATGGCCTGATACATGAACCTCATACATTGACTCATAAACTACATCACAGCCTAGCTTTAACAACTCATCTATTACATTGCCTACTAGCTTTTCATTACCTGGTATAGGCTTAGCAGATATAATAATGCAATCTCCTTTACCTACTGACACCTTTCTGTGGTCTGAATAAGCCATTCTAGACAAGGCTGACATAGGCTCTCCCTGGCTACCCGTTGTAACAAGTACAATTTGCTCAGGTAGATATTGACTTAACAAATCAATATCTATAATTACACCCTTAGGCACATCTAAATATCCAAGCTCTGTTGCTACCTGAATATAGTTTAACATACTTCTTCCTGAAAAGGCAACCTTTCTATTGGTAGCATAAGCACAATTAATAATCTGCTGAATTCTGTTTATATTAGATGCAAAGGTTGCAATGATAATTCTTTGATTTTTTGCTCTTATAAAAAGGTTTTCAAAGCCTTCCTGTACCATTGCTTCTGTTTTTGTATAGCCAGGACGCTCTGCGTTTGTAGATTCTGCCATTAAGGCTAGTACGCCTTCTTTACCAAGCTCTGCAAATCGTGTAAGGTCTATCATCTCTCCGCTTGCTGGTGTACAATCTATTTTAAAGTCACCTGTATGCACAATAGTACCTGCCGGAGAATGAATTGCAACAGCTACTGAGTCAGGAATTGAATGGTTTACATGAATAAGCTCTACATCCATACAGCCTAATTTTACAATATCACCAGCATTTACAACATTCAACTGTGCAGAGGCTACAAGATTATGCTCTTTGAGCTTATTACCTATCAACCCCATTGTAAGTGGTGTACCATATACAGGAATATTGCAATCCTTAAGCAGATATGGCAAGCCACCTATATGGTCTTCGTGACCATGAGTTATAACTATACCTTTGATTTTATCAATATTTTCTCTTATATAAGTAAAATCAGGTAAAACCAAATCTACACCGAGCATTTCACCATCCGGAAATGCCATACCACAATCAAGTAAAAACATATCTCCACAACATTCAAATAGTGTGATGTTTTTACCAATCTCGTTAAGTCCACCCAAAAATGCAATTTTTATTGAAGGAGCAATACCCTTATTCACAAAGGATTTTCTGTTATTGGTACGTTTTCCTTTACTTTTTGAGTTAGCTTTTGGATTGTATTTTGATACCTGTTTTGCCTTAAAATTTCTATTATTCTTAACTATTTTTCTGCCTTTATTTCCGTTACTGACAGATTTTTTTACATTATTTGTCACTAATTAGACCTCCATTATTAAATTATGTATATGAAAATGATTTAATAACTATCAATAAATAACATTACATTTTGTGTAGCAAACGGTGCCATACACAAAGCTACTTTATTGATAATTAAAATTTAACTTGTACAAAATACAGAAAAATCACATAAATATAAATACTAAACTTAAAGTTTATATTAAATGCAATTTATCTATATCCGATTTTTTATATATCAGTAAACTAAAATCCGAACACACACATTTATTTTATTTTACTCTGTTTATTAGTTTGTGTCAAGTTTCTAGAAATATTAATCTGTTACAATCACTCAAAGAAATTAAAAAGATTGTAAAATAAAGTATGCTAGTTATTTTCTAACTTATGCACTTTATTTTACAATCCTATAATTATTAAAAACATCGTTCAACTGTTAGGTATTACTAAAACATAAACGTAGTGATGTTTTTTTAATTATGATAAAATTTTTATCTCCATCCCTCATATTAAAATATCTGAAAACAGAAATATTCAATCATCTTGAGTTTTTATATAAAATCTAGAATCTTTTAATTATATTACACCATGAAAATCGTGATCGCCTGTTATTTCCTTCGGAACCTCAAGATTAGTAACCATAGCAACCTTTTCCTGTAAAGTTATAGAGCAATCTTTTTTATTTACAGTTATTACATCTCTATAATAATCCATTGTATCAAGAGTTTCGTCTTCGCTCCAACGTGTTGTTGTGTAATAGCAATAATAAATCATTTTGTTATTGTCTACATCATCATAAACAAAGCTATCTATTACACGCAATGCTCCTATACTTGCAAATTTTGAATATTCATAGGTATCAAAATATTTACGAACAATTTCGTTATCCATATCATATTCATAGGTATCAAGAGTTACATTGAATGTATTATTCTCGTAGAAAAATCCATCATAAAAAATCGGTGATTCATCTATTGAACAAAGTTTATAAAGTGATTCGTCGTCAATATACTGTAATTCATCAATTCTTTCAAGTGCTAATTCGTTTGTATATGGTTTATTAGCATACGCAGCTGTAACATCAAAATCAGTTTTTGTTTCTTGCTCTGTTGCAATTGGTTGTGTTTCCTCTTGATTTTGTTTGGTTGTTTCTGTTGCTTCTTCAACGTTGGTGATTTTAGCAGTACTCTCGCAACCACTTATACATAATACAGATATTATATATAGCAATAATACCATTGAATAAATTATTTTTTTCATTTTAACCTCATTAATCCACTTATTTATCTCTCATTTTGAGTAAATCTGCTTCTGAAATTATAGTTATTCCTAACGATTGAGCCTTAACAAGTTTACTTCCTGCTTCTTCACCTGCAACTACATAATCTGTTTTTTTAGAAACTGATGAAGATGTTTTACCACCCATTGACTCAATTATTTTTGTAGCTTCACTTCGTTTTAATGTTGGCAATGTGCCTGTAAGCACAAAGGTTTTTCCTGTAAATTCACCAGTTATGGTTTTGCTTTCAACAGGTAGCATTTTTACACCGTTTTCTTTGAGCTGTGAAATAAGCTCTTTGCTTTGAGTGAGTGAAAAATACTCAACAACGCTCTTTGCCATCACAGCACCAAATCCGTCTATTGCAGATAGCTCTTCAACATTTGCGTTCATTATATTTTCAACAGATTGCATAGCTTGACATAATAGCTTAGCATTCTTCTGACCTATATGTCTTATTCCAAGTGAATATATCACTCGATAAAGCTCGTTATTCTTAGAATTTTTAATAGCTGTTAAAAGCTTATCTGCCGATTTTTCAGCCTTTCTATCAAGTGACATTATCTGTTCTTTTGTGAGTTTGTATAGATCTATAGGGGAATTTACTATACCACTATCAACCAATTGCTTTAATACAGCCTCTCCCAATCCGTCTATATTCATTGCATCTCTGGATACAAAGTGTATGAGGTGTCTTAACAGCTGTGCTGGACATTCTGTATTAGTACAACGTAAAACAGCTTCGCCCTCTTCTCTGTGAACCTCAGAGCCACAGGAAGGGCAAATTTGCGGTAAGACATATAGCTCTGAATTATCATTATGAGAAACAACCGAAACTACCTCTGGGATAATTTCTCCAGCTTTACGAATAAGCACTCGGTCACCGATACAAAGACCCAATTCAGAT
>JAXJQK010000141.1:0-11280 GCA_036311185.1 Acutalibacteraceae bacterium
ACCTGAAGATATAGATGAAGCTTTTTCAGACATTGCAAATGATATCTCTATAACAGCAATAGAGGATATTGATGAAGATGACGACGAGAGCTTTTCTCCGAATCCAAATATTCTAGAAGGATTTAAAGTTATAAACTTTTATTATCCAAATGGTAATATCAAATCTGAAAGAGACTTTAATTCAGACGAGATTGCGTTAAGAAACGCTCATATTCATAACAAGGTACTCACTGGAACACTAGTTGGAACTCATACTACCAAACTCGGTGTTGTAGCAAATGTTTCTTATGGTAGATTTAACATCATTATTCCTGCCATTAAGATGTGTATAGATATTAATAATATCGTTAGCATCACAAGAAGTAACCTAGAAAAACAATTAAAAAGACCACCAACTGATATAGAAATTAAAAGAAGCTCTGATGTCAAGATTGCTGATGTTCTAAATCGTATGCTCGGTGCAGAAATAAGATTTTGCATAAGAGGAGAAAAAGAAGGTATAATTGCTGGTGACAGAGAACTTGCTGAAATGAGATACTTACGCTGGTTCTATTTCAGTTCCAGAAACCCAAACATCATAAACGAAAACAGCGAAGTTACTGCTACCGTAGTAGCTACTTACTTTAATTCAATAAGAGTTAATATTAATGGATACGAAAAAAAGCTTATTGCATCTGATTTAATATCAACAGGTGAATATGATTTAAGAAACAAATATTATGTTGGAGACACTGTTAAACTTATAATAACTAAGCTTGACCGAAGCAGAGTAGATACGACTAATTTTGATACCTTTGCAAAAACCTATAAAAATATGAAGGTTGAAGCAAAAACAAAGGAAGCACTTGAAATCAATTACACAGAGCTTAATAGTGCTTATCCAGTTCGCTCAATGGTAATAGCAACAATCAAGAATATAAGAAAAAATGGCACTTACACACTTTTACTTCCTAATGGTGCAATGGCTATTGGCTATCCACCTGCTAAAATGTCACAAATAGCAATGCCAGGAGATAAAATAGCAGTACTTATTACAGGTACATCAGAAGATAGTAAAAGATTAAAATGTGAAGTTAAAAGATTCATAGCAAAAAGGTAAAACAATAGACACACAATGGACCTTGTTCATCGTGTGTCTATTGTTTTTTTATTGTATTTATTGTAAAATGTATTAAATAATTAGTGTTATATAATATTATAATACTTCAACAAATTGTTATAAAAACCTTTTATTATATCATAAAATACTTACATATGATAATTTTGTGAATAATTCTAACTATAAATATTGAATGGGAGATATATATGAATAATTTCATTAATGAAGTAATAGAATTAAGAAATACGCTTTCTAATTTAATTGATACTGCAAACTCTGGAAAAGAAATAGCTGCTGACGAAAAACAAAAAATTGAAAGTTTATCAAAAATGTATAATTGTCCTATAACAGAAGGAACTGAAGTTTTTGTATTAAATCAAAATAAAAGAATATATAAAACCAAATGCGATGGTTACGCTATTAATAAAAACAAGCTTCATATCCTTTT
The DNA here is from genome assembly GCA_036311185.1 of Acutalibacteraceae bacterium. Lineage (GTDB taxonomy): Bacteria > Bacillota > Clostridia > Oscillospirales > Acutalibacteraceae > CAG-964. Next base: position 1,548 of record JAXJQK010000141.1, read on the forward strand.
GCTTGATGAGTATGATGATATGTTTACTTCATGGTTTCCAATCGAAGAATTCAATAAGACTTTTTTTCTAACTTATGAAGAGGCTGAAAAAGCTACACTTATTCCTTCTTCAGAAAAAATAGAGTTTAAGCCTTCAGATGAATTACAACAGCCTAAATGGGTAAATACATCAGAATCATTACAGAACTCAATACTTGATAAAAAAGACAGAGAAATAGATGAGATATGTGATACTGGTCGTTTTGATACCATCATCAAAGGCTACTGCTTACTAGTGTTAGATGCAAACGATGCGATTGATATATACAGAAAGAATGATGAGGATATTTATGATTATCTTAAATTCTATTCTGCTAATGATGCTCGCTCAAGAGAATTTGAAGAAGAAAATAGAAAAATAACCGAATAATTTACAGGGACTGGCGATAATGCTAGTCCTTTTTTATTTCGGCAAAAAAAGGAAAATTATGTTTACAGGCTTTTTGATAAAATAAAAATGACATTTAGTAAAGGAGGAACAAGGATTAATTCTTGTAAAAAGAAAATGCCTGAACAGATTTTTGAAGATATACCTCACAGAAGAATATCATTAAAAGACATTCCAAAAACATTCAAAATTAATAATCGCCGTGTTTACTTATATGCAGTACGTGCATCATCAAATTGTTGTGAAGCATTAACAGAAACATTAAATGCTATTTTCTTAGATTCACTGGACGATTTTCCAACTATAAACAAATATGAAATAGAAGAATTTAAAATATTTATTTCTTATTTTTTGAAAAAAGAAATAATAGAAGCAAATAAAATATACAAGGATAATCCTATGTTTGTTAATTTTTTAGAAACACTTCCATTTGAATATCGTAGCTGTGTTAACGAAAAAATCAAATATCCCATACAACTGATTTCCGAAGAAAAACTCGCTAGAAAAATTCAAATTTCGTTATCATCTCGTGTCTATGAGAAACTATCTAATATGAAACAAATTAACCAATCTTCCTATTCTAAAATCATTAACGGGCTACTAGATGACATAATTGAATAGTTACCTCGATTTTTCATTTTAGTCTGTTCTGTCGTTTTATTTTTTACAGGTGGGTTTTAATTAAACAACAGAAAAAAGTTCATTAGAATTGATTTCTCGTTAATTTAGAAATCGATTTGACAAATGATATATAAAAGAAACAAAACAGGAGAATTTTATGGGTAGGAAATATGAAATGCAGTATAATTCTGAATATTTTACTGTGGCAGCAAATGATATTATAAAAGGCAAACAATCAATGACACTTCAGACAGCTAGACTTATACGCCTTTTAGTAACACAAGTTGTTAAGGAAGATAAAGATTTAAAAACATACTCTTGTAGGATAACAGATTTAGCTACCTTTTTTAATATTGATAGTTCAAATCTTTATAGAAACATAAGAGAGATATGTGAAAATGCTATGAAGTCAGTTGTTTACATAGGAACTGGTAATCCAAAACAGCCCTGGGAAATATTCCATTGGTTGAGTACTGCTAAATATGATGGTAATGGAACTATTACACTCAGACTATCAGATGAAATAAAGCCTTATGTACTACAACTGGATAAGTGGTTCACTCAATACCAAATAAAAAACATTTTGGAGTTTAATTCATTCTATGCAATAAGATTATATGAATTAATTAAGTGTGAAGATGGTATAAACGGTAACTATAATGACTATGTACAATTTGAAATTACAGAGCTGCGAAAATGCTTTGATTGCGAAAAGAAGTATACTTCTTTTAAAGACTTCAGAAGAAATGTAATTGAAGTAGCAGTACGTGAGATAAACAACAAATCTGATATGTGTATTGCTCCCATCTATAAAAAAACAGGAAGAAAAACAACCAAAATTGTTTTTGAGATAAAAAGTACATATCTAGAAAAATTTAAGAAAACCTATTTATAAAAATGAGCTTGGATTTTATATCTGAGCTCATTTTATTATAATAAAAATAAAAAACATTCAATTCAAAGCTAGACTACTTATATACTAATTAATATACTTAATTACTTTATTACTTGTACAACTAAAAATCGGCTTTATTATGCGAATTTTTCTTTCTAAATAGGAGGTTTATACAGCGATAATGGGAGGTTTGCACAGTGTTAAAAGGAGGTTTATACAGTAAAAAAGGGAGGTTAGTACAGTATTAAGGGGAGGTTTATACAGTAAATTATATAGTGAAGCTAAATAATTTTTTTCACCTCTACCCTATTCCCTCCTTTATTTTTTACCTCTCTCCCCTATTGCCTCTTCCCTTTTTTAATTTTAAAAATTCATAGTTTTTTTTATAGGTGGGTATGAAGTCGTGGTAAAAAAATCACGCTTAAACTCAGATAAAATCTAATAGGTGGGTATGAAGTCGGGTAGTATTTAGTTGTATTCATAGCTTTATTTTTAGCGTTATAATCAGTGTTTTTCCCATTTTTTATAGGTTTCTCCTATCCATTTATTTATATAAAAACTTAAAATTTTCTTATAGGTGGGATTGATGTCGTGTATAGGTGGGTATGAGATCAATAAAAAATTTGACATCTCCCCTATATTTAATAAATATAGATTTTTATAGGTGGGTATGAAATCGGGTAAAACATATTAGTATCAAAATTATTTTTGTAAATTTTATGAATTTTTAAGACTAATTTTCTAATAATTTTTTAACTATCTCTACCCTATTTCGTTAAAATTCCTTATATTTATGTTTGTTTTTTAATCATACTGCCAATCTTTCTAAAATTGATTGTTAGATTGATTAATAAAGATTAATATTAATTAAAGATTATTATTTTACTTGATTACTTTGATTAATTCTTGATTGTACTTGATTACAGATATTAAAAAATCCCATAGAATAGCTATTTTTTCTACTAATAGGTGGGAATGAAATCGGGGATAGGTGGGATTGATGTCTGATATAAGTGGGATTAAAATCGAGTATAGGTGGGATTGATATCAAAAATAGGTGGGATTAAAATCGGGTATAGATGGGTATGAAATCTGCTATAGGTGGGAATGAAATCGGGGATAGGTGTGGTTGAAAACGTTCAAAGGTGGGAATAATGTTTGCCATAGGTGGGAAAAGGTGTTGACAAAAACACACCTATTAATTATAATCAAATTAAATGGTACTAAATTTATGAAAGTGAGACGTGGATGGGAATTATTCCACCAAAAATGCTATGAAAAAAAATAAAAACTCATTATCAGGAAACCATATAGTTCAAAAGTCTCGTCCTTTATTATTGATGAAATCAGTTGACTTTAATCTTGGCGAGCTGAAAATTTTAGATACTTACCTTAGTAGAATAAATTCTCATGATGAAGACAGTCGAGCAGTTTCATTTACTAAACACGAATATGAAATGCTAATGGGAATTACTGAAACAAGAATCGAAACATTGAAAAAATATACCAAATCAATGCTGTCAAAAATAGCAGAGGTTCCATTGGATGGAGATAATTTCTCTCAGATTAATTTGTTCTGTAAATCTGATTTTATTAAAGATGAAACCGGACAATGGCGTATTACATTAATCTGCTCTGACGCTGCAAAGAAGATATTTTTTAATATTGAAGAATTGGGTTATATTCGTTATAGATTGAAGAATGTAATAAATCTTACAAGTAAGTATAGTGTTTTACTTTACTTTTATTTAGTCGATAATCATTTTCGTGGAAGCTGGACAATTAACCTTGCAGACCTTCGAGAAAAGATTCTTTTTTGTCATAATGAATATTATAAGCAGTTTAAAAACTTTAATAAGGAAATATTAAAAAAGTGTATGGCTGAAATAAATAAGATGACTGATGTTAATGTGGAATATACCACTGTCAAATCAGGACGTACTGTAACTGCCATTAAGTTTGATGTTGTTAAGGATGAATTACTGGATAGCGAGGTAGTTGTACATTCAATTCCAGATGTTATAGTTGATGAGACTTCAGAGAAAAAGTATTCAAATGAAGCTCTTGAGTTTTTAGCTGATGCATGTAATTATGAATTTGATGATGCAGAAATGAAGGTTCTTTTTGATTTGATTGTAAAAAAAATTAATGGCAATCCGTCATCAGACCCACTTGAACGCCATCAGTATTTGTCAAATAAATACCATGAATTAGAGCTTCAAGCTACTAAGCGAGAGATAAGAAACAGATTTGCTTATCTGAGAAAATTAATTGAGGTTGATATTGAATCTGAAGCTTAATATACTAAAAACAAATTACCACAGACTTTTTGAAGGTCTGTGGTTTATTTTTTAGTGTTAACTAGTTAATGAAATGGAAAATAATACTATGATAATTATTGGCTGACAATTTAATTTTAAACTTATTTTATCTATTATTTACTGAATTTAATAAACAGAAAGGTAAGAGAATTACAAGTTCCGTAAGTTGTTAATTTTAAGAACCGATTCCTAAATACTACAAGTTGAGTAAGATGTAAAGAATAGGAACCAGTTCCTAATAGCAATAAGTTGTGTAACTTGCAAACTTTAGATAAGTATCAATCTTACGCTTGTATGTTAAGGTAATATGCATTTTTATCTTTATATCGATTTTATAAACCTCAAATTGTGTTTTGTTTAATTCTGTGAAATCATATACAGTCTGAGTAATTGCATACAGGATGATTTGACTTTGTGATGATGGATTTTTCTCGATACACTTTATTGCTTTTGTTGCTTACTCCTCAAATGTAAGTATCATAGGAATATGAGGAATACCGTCCTCTGAAAACTCATTTCCTTTTTTTATAAATCCTACATTCTCATAAAATTCACGAGCATAGGTTTGTGCTTCGATCACGATGCATTTGGCATTGAATTTTTCTCTGGCAACAGCAATACCTGCATTTAAAATTTTAGTGCCTATTCCACAGCGTCGTTTTGTTGAAATCACTCTTCCAATAGATACTTCGTTATGCTTTATACCTTTTGGGAGAACTCTCAAACAAGCAATTATGTCATTTTCATCTTTCAGCCAAAGATGATATGCGTGCTTATCAGCGTTATCAATTTCTTGGTATGGACAATTTTGCTCTACAACAAAAATTGAAACACGAAGCTTATAAAGCTCAAACAATTCTTCTGTAGTTAATTCATTAAAATGCTTTATATTAAGTTCCATTATATCACTTCCAAATATCAGTTTATTTTTACCTATCGAAATGCAGATGATTATCAAAATTTGCTATAATTTACTCTAAGTTAATTTCGTTTAGGTTGGCATAGCCTATACGATAAACACTAGAATCATATAGGGTAAAGGGACTATTAGTTTTGCTTTTACAATATGGTGTTCCTTGTTACGAGGTGCTCTCATAGAGTAAATAAATCTTTCAGCAGTTGCTACAAAGAATATATTTTTAGTGACACAACATATTGAAGAAAAAGGATTTAGCTTAGATATATTTTCTGAGCTAATGTAGTCGTACAAGTTTCCACATCAAACTTATCGGTTATCTTTTTGAGTTCATCAAAAGAATTTTTTTGATGACTTAAAATTATGTTTTTTTATAATTTACTTCTTACAATTCATTTTTGACCATTAACGAATGTAAGTTTATGAAACTAATTATACCATACATCTTTTTGGTATTCAAATTACTACCTGATTATAGTATTCTAAAAAAATATAATAGCTTTGATTTTAATCTCCATAGATAGTTATACAAGTTATGTAATATGAAAGAATTAAGAACTAGTTACTAATTTTGTTATATATATATGTTGATAAGGTTATTTAGAAATACATAATACAATCAAGTTATAGGGAATAGGTTGAGAGGGTTAAGAATGCCAAAAGAATGGGGTGATATGTATGCTGAAACAGTGCTATTAATTATATTATTAGTAGCTTTTGCTGAAGTTTTAAAATACATAAAAGGTTATGGTATATTTTGTTAATACAAATCGCTAAAATCAAAAGTATTGTTTTGATTTTAATAATTGCATTTTCTGTAAATTAATTATATTTAGAGTGGTGCAGAAAGAAATCAAAGCAAAAAAATCAAAAAACAAAATTATTTTGATTGAATTTAATCGAAATAAGTGGTACACTAAAATAGAGGTGATTTTATGTTAATTGAATTTAAGTTTAAAAACTATCGCTCTTTTCGTGACGAAGCAATATTATCTATGGAAGCAACAGGACTTTCTACTTTTAAAAATAGTTTAATTAAGTATGGAAATATGAGAATTTTACCAAGTGTAGCGATTTATGGCAAAAATGGTGGAGGTAAAAGTAATGTTATTAGAGCTTTTTGGTTAGCAGTGCAATTTATAAAGAATGCACAGCGTTCGCAACACGAAAACTCATTAATACCTGTATCACCATTTTTGGTTGATGATTATTCAAAGGATGAACCAACTTCTTTTGAGTTTGTGTTTATATTAGATAATATTAAATATATTTATGGCTTTTCAGCAACTAAAGAATACATTGAAAATGAATATCTATATCATTCTCCAAGAGGTCAAAGAGCTATTGTATTTGAGAGGAACTATCAGGATTTCAAATTTACAGAGGAAAAAGCGAGAAGAAAGCTAATTAGTGAAACAGTTGCAAAAAACCAACTTTTCTTTTCTATTGCTTGTACAATGAATGATGAAGATTGCTCAAGAGCTATGAGTTGGTTTAGAAGATATGTTTTCTTTTCACGAGATTATTCAGATATTCCAAGGCAGTTGTTGGAGTATTCCGAAGATAAAAATATGTTAAAGGCAATTTCTAATTATGCTAAAGTGGCCGATCTAGGCATTGAAGATATGCAGTTTGAATTTAACAGCCAAGAAATAAATGAAGATATGGAGTTTCCAGATACATTACCAGAAGGTATTCGAGTTGCGTTGACTAACTTTATGAATGCACTATCAGAGTCCTCTAATAATTCAGAAATTAAATTAAAAATGGGAGATGTAAAAGCAACTTCTCTTCACAGAGGTATCAATAAAACAGGCGAGAGCGATTTTTTTCCTTTGGAGTTATCTGATGAGTCGGATGGTACAAGAAAATTAATGGCTATTGCTCCTGCTATTGAATCGGTGCTAAGTAAGGGAGGAGTTTTGCTTATAGATGAACTTGAGCGTGAATTACATCCAATACTTGTTGATTATATTGTTACTAAATTCCAAAGAAAACAAAGTAACCCTAACGCTGCACAGATTATATTTACAACTCATAATACAGAACTTATGAATGAAGAAATATTAAGAAAAGATCAGATTTATTTTGCTGATAAAAATAGTGATGATGGTACTTCTGAATTATACAGTATTAGTGATTTTTCAACAAAAACATCTGAAAACATTCGTAGGAGATACCTTCTTGGGAAATATGGAGCTATTCCTAATATAGAAATCGAGGAGGTAGAATAATGAATTGTAAGTTCAGCACAGGGCGAAAGTTCAAAAAAGAGAAACCACTAATTTATGTTTTTTGTGAAGGTGAAAGTGAACTAGTTTATGCTGATTTTTTAAAAAGAAAATTTTCTAATTATGCCGTTATTAATGTTATTAATAAGTCTAACACAACGAAGCTGTTTGAAGAAGCGTACAGTAAGTTTAAAAAAGATAAAAAATATAAATCAAATGCTGAGGAGACAGATGAGATTTGGTTTTTCTTTGATGTTGAAAAGAAAGATATTGATAAGTGGGACAATCATCTAAATATAATTAAACAATTAAGAAAACTCAAAAATAAACCTGGTATAAAAGTGAGACTTTTAATGACAACAGCTTGTATAGAATACTGGTTGATGCTTCATTACAAAATGTACACACCTTATATTGAGTCCGTTTCGGATAAAAATAAGATTTTGGCTGAAGTTATTAGTAAAGAGCCAAATTATAAGAAAGGTGATTATAATTCCACTGTAAGGATCGCAGAAAAATATCCTACGGCAGTAAAAAATGCAGAAAAAGTTATGAAACAGCTTGTAGTCGATGGGCTTCCAAGCCTTAAAGACACAGATGAAAGAAATCAGTGGTTGTATAAAAGTTCCAAAACATTTTCTACGGTATATGAAGCAATTAATTATTTAGAAGATTTAAAGATTAATAATAAATGAAATTAAATTTGTAGGTTTTGTAAGATGTCAAAAGTTAGGAATTAGTTTCTAAAAGTTGTAAGTTTTAAAACAGGATATGGATTATGAGTATACAACGAAAATGAATGTTTAGCTTTTTGAAATTGAACTGAGGGCAATATTAAGAAGAGAAGGCTTTATTTGTAACAAATGAAGTCTATAAAAAGGTATCTAAAAATCAAAGAGTTAACAATCCTTGAAAGGAATATACCTGTTAAAAAATAGTCCATTAAGAGAATAACTGACTTTCGAATAAAGAAAATTAATCTAAAAACAGAGGCTGTAAGTCTATACAATAAAAACCATAATTAAACGCTTAAATTCTCTTTGTATAATGTTTTTTGATTATCTGTTGTAACCATATTTGCCTTTCGGATAAAAATGTCACCAGAGGTTTAAAAACCTGAATTATTTAATTGACATAGCTTGTATGTTTTTGTACTATATAGGCAATAAGTACGTTGGTTTTATAATGCGTTTTAATGGGTAAAGAGGTTATGTTTATGATGTCAGTACTTAGTGAGAATTATATTTCGCATGTAACTTGGCTGGAAAATGTTGTTCAAAATAAAGATTTAATTTTGCGAGGAGTTTCAGCATTAGAATTTCTTGAGCTATTTAATGGATATGTTAATGAAAAGAATATACAGGTTTATGCAAAAGCTAAGGGTGAGTTTGATAATATTGATTACAAGATTGTTGACTCCTTTGATGAAATTGATTATTTTAATTTAAATGGAGTTCTGTGTGCCTCAATTAATCAAACAATTAATGATATGCTTAGTGATTATGATAATATAGATGAATTGGCTTTTTTAGAAGCATTGAGTAATTATTATTTTGAAAACGATGAATCCTTTAACAATCTGAAAATAAATCCTGAAAATGAAATTATTTTTAACCAAATAAAGAATATGGCTATTAATTATTATTGTCAGGAATAATTAAATCATAGTGAGTGCACTTTTATAATTTTTACTTACTTATTATTTGAAGTTTGCATACTTCTGTAAAGAGGGGTAGTTCTTAACATTAGGAAAAATTTGTAAGCTTGCTGATTGCCTTACAGATATAAACAAACAGGCAGAGGAAATATATCAGTTATTTGTAAAATAACTTGCCCAAAATCAAAAAGTAACCGAACAACTTAAAGAGAAAAATCCTATTCACTAGATACAGAAAATGAAAAGTATCCAAAATCATGTGAGTGAGACTATGAACAATGAAATAATGTATGTTTAATCAAGGATAGCGACAGGGAATTAATACATCTCTGTTGCTATTTTATTTGCAATTACATTAAAAAACAATAAGTCTCTTTCTTCAATCTTGCTTTATATATTGGTGTAACGTAAGATAAAAATAAAAAAAGAGTGTAGCTTTTTATATGTGTTGTGGGTGTTATAGGCAGAAGGGAGGAATTTTATGGACTACGCAAATGGAAAAATTGAAGATGTAATTAAAGAGTATTCCACAATGGTGTACCGCCTTGCTTTTGCTAAAACAGGAAACAAGTTTGATGCAGATGAGGTTTTTCAAGAGGTGTTTTATAGATATGTGAAGAAAAAGCCTCAATTCAAAGATAAAGAACATCAAAAAGCTTGGTTAT
>JAXJQK010000142.1:0-6490 GCA_036311185.1 Acutalibacteraceae bacterium
CTATGGTACTAACGAGGATTTAGAAAATCTATTTAAAGTAGCTCACGAAAAGGGAATTAAAATTCTACTTGATTTAGTTCCTGGTCATACATCAGATACTAACGAATGGTTTACAAAGAGTAAGCAACCTACTCCAAACGAGCTTTCTAATAGATATATATGGACAAAATCTGTTTGGGATGCACCACCAAAATATAGAATGATGGTTGGTGTAACAGACAGAGACGCAAACTATATGGTAAATTACTTCTGCTCTCAGCCTGCTCTTAACTATGGCTTCCACGAGATTACTCATCCTGAGTGGCAGTTGCCTTGCGACCACCCTGACTGTCTTGCTACTATAGAGGCTTTAAAGGATATTATGCGTTTCTGGCTTGACAAGGGCTGTGACGGCTTCAGAGTTGATATGGCTGACTCATTGGTTAAGAACGATGACGAAAAGGTTGCAACTGCAAGAATATGGAAGGGTATTCGTGAAATGCTTGATAAGGAATATCCAGAGGCTGCAATGGTTTCAGAGTGGTGTCATCCTGTTCGTTCACTTTATAAGGGTGGCTTCCATATGGACTTCTACCTTGACCACAGAGGAAATGGCTACAGCACTCTTTTCCGTTATGAAGTAGACGGCGAAGATATGAGCTTTTTCAGTAAAAACGGTAAGGGTGATGTTACTGTATTTACAGATGAGTATGTACCTAATCTTAAAGCTACTAAGGATTGTGGTTATATAAGTATGTTTACAAGCAACCACGACATTCCTCGTATGACTAAAAATCTTGACGAAACAGCAAGAAAGCTTGCTTTCTGTACTATCTTTACAATGCCTGGTGTACCATTCCTATACTATGGTGATGAAATTGGTATGCGTTATCAGGGTGAGCTTACAAGTAAAGAGGGTGGCTTTGGAAGAACAGGCTCACGTACACCAATGCAGTGGAGTGACGGTAAAAATCTAGGCTTCTCAACAGCTGACGCTGACAAGCTATATCTTCCTGTTGATAATCAGGAAAATGCACCTACTGTTGAAAATCAGCAGAATAATCCTGATTCTATCTTCTATACTGTAAAGGATATCATAAAAATACGTAGAGATAATAACAGCGATTTAGGCCCTGACGGTGAATTTGAGGTACTATACGCAGAGCGTAACAAGTATCCATTTGTATATAAAAGAGGTAGCTTTATAATCGGTGTAAACCCAAGTGCAAATGCAGAAACAGTTGATTTCAGCTTTGATGTAAAAGAAACTGTATATCAAATCGGTAATGCTACTGTAGCTGACAACAAGCTTACTCTTGAGGCACAGAGCTTTGTATTAATTAAAATTTAAAAATAAAAAACCGATGAAGAAATTACTCTCCATCGGTTTCCTCTCCTGCTTACTGATAAAGTGAGCAGGATTTTTTTATGTAGATAACTATAAATTACATAATAATTTCGCCATCAACATTGCCACATAGACCAGCTGCGTTAGACTCGTCTGTGTCGATATGTGCAGCAGGTGCAAAGTTGTCGCTTACTCTTATAACAACATCACCAAATACAAGGTTTCTGCCGTCACTGTTAAGCTTTAATGAAACAATCTGCTTATCTGTTACACCAAACTCTTCAGCTGTTTTTGTGTCAAGGTGAATATGTCTTTTTGCAGCAATAACACCCTCTGTAATCTCACATTCACCAGCAGGGCCTACTAGCTTACAGCCACAAGTACCTGCAATATCGCCAGACTCTCTTACAGGAGCAGCTACACCTATTTTTCTAGCGTCAGAAAGTGAAAGCTCTACCTGTGTAGCTGGTCTTACAGGGCCTAGAATTGTCATATTAAATTCACCCTTAGGACCTACAACTCTTACCTTTTCTTCACAAGCATACTGTCCAGGCTGTGATAAATCCTTTTTCTTTGTTAGTGTAGCACCTTTACCGAAAAGCTGTTCAAGTGCTTCCTGTGATACGTGAATATGGCGGGCTGATGTTTCAACCATTACTGTTTTGCTCATTGTTTTTTACCACCGTTTCAGAATATATTTAACCTAAATAAAAAAGAACAGTTAGGTTCTACATTTTATTGTACACCTTTATATCGTCAAATTCAACACCAAAATAAATTGTTTTTTATATAAATATGTAATATCAAATAAATTTCTGTATAATAAATTTAAGTAAAGATTGTTTATTTTACCAATACTGGTTTTATTACCTTGATTAATATGTAATTATTTGTTATATTAAATGGGTATTTGTAAAATTATAAAGAGGAGGAGAGTAGATTATGAATACGAATAATATCATTATCCTTAGTTCGTTTGCTGTATATATGGTTATGATGATTATCATAGGTGCAATATCTGCTAAGGGTACAAAAAACAACGAAGATTACTTCTTAGGTGGAAGAAATCTTGGCGGTTGGACAGCTGCACTTTCAGCACAGGCATCTGATATGAGTGGCTGGTTACTTATGGGTCTACCTGGTTCTGTATATCTTGCAGGTACAGGCGAAGCGTGGATTGCCATAGGCTTACTTATTGGTACCATACTAAACTGGTACATAGTTTCATCAAGATTAAGAAAATATACAATTGTAGCAGGTAATTCTTTAACAATACCAAGCTTTTTCCAGAATCGTTACCGTGATACTAAGGGAACAATTAAAATAGTATCAGCTGTTATTATTGCTATATTCTTCACTGTTTACACTGCTTCTGCATTTAGCTCAGGTGCAAAGCTGTTTGCAACACTTTTTGGAACAGATGAAAATTACAATAAGGTTTATACTATTGGCTTGTGCATAGCAGCAGTGGTAATTCTTGTTTATACCTTTATGGGTGGCTTTAAGGCTGTATGCTACACAGACTTTATTCAAGGCTTACTAATGCTTGTGGCTATTCTGTTTGTTCCTATATTCTCATATCTTGCACTTACTTATAGTACAAGCTTTTCAGAAGCACTTGTTACAAACGGAGTAGAAAACCCAGCTAATTACCTTAGTTTCTTTAAAAATGAAGACGGCTCAACAACCTCAGCTATATCTATAATTTCAAACCTTGCTTGGGGTCTTGGTTACTTTGGTATGCCACATATCCTTATAAGATTTATGGCTGTTAAGAGTGATGCAGAGGTTAAAAAATCAAGAACAATTGCTATTGTATGGGTTATTATTTCACTTGTTGCTTCTTGTGGAATAGGCTTAGTAGCAAGAGGCTATTTAACATCAACTCTTGACTCAGCTACAAGCGAAACAGCCTTTATCCGTGTAATTCAGCAGTTCTTCTCAAATAACTATGTACTTATATTTATTGGTGGTATATTCCTATGTGGTATTCTTGCTGCTATTATGTCTACTGCTGACAGCCAGCTACTTGTTACAGCTTCAGCTGTATCAGAGGATATGTACAAGGGTGCTATTAAAAGGGACGCAAGCGAAAAGAGTGCATTGAATGTAGGTAGAATTGCAGTTATAGTTGTTGCCATTATTGCATTCTTAATTGCTTTAAACCCAGACTCAAGCATTATGAGTCTTGTTGCAGATGCATGGGCTGGCTTTGGTTCAGCGTTTGGTCCTGTTATATTGCTTGCTTTATACTGGAAGCGTTCAACTCTTGCAGGTGCTATAAGTGGTATGGCTACAGGTGCTTTAACAGTAATTGTTTGGGACTATATTCCACTTGTAAATGGCGAAACTCTATACAAAGCAACAGGTCTTTACTCACTTGTTCTTGGCTTTGCTCTTGCAATGCTTGTTAATGTTGTTGTTTCACTAATAAGCAAAAAGCCTTCTAAAGAAATTGTAAAAGAGTTTGAGTCTATTAAAACAATAGAAATTTAATAGATTATAAAATAAAATCTCAGCTACAGCATTACAAATGCTATGGCTGAGATTATTTTTATTTATCGTTTTTGTTATTATCTGTATTACTGTTATCTGTTGTAGTACCTTTGTTGGATTGTGTTCCTGTTGATTTAAACAGTGTACCAAATGCTAATGCCCATATCATTCCAAGACTAATACCTATTGCAATATTGTCAAATACTACACCAAACATAAAGCCCATAGCAATACCAATTGCCAATCCGTTTATAGAGCCTAGAGAGCCTGCGTTAATTTGAGTAGAAACTAAAATATTTTCTTCCCAAATAACAGCCTTAACCTCACCAAAAAGAATATACTCCTTAATCTCACTAAGTATCGCTTTTTCAAATTGATTTATTACCTCTGTGTGCTGTGGTGATACATATTTTTCAGAAAATCTAAACACAGTTATTTCTTCATTTTTTAATACTTCGCTATTTTCTTCTGTGCTTACCTCATCAATTTTCCCCTGTACAATTTTTGACAGATTTTCCTCAGTAAGATTGATTACAGCTGGTTGAGTAAGCTCTGAGCTAGCTGTTTTTTCTTTTTTTAATATGTAGCAAGCAACAAGCTCTTTCTTTTTATACAAGCCATATACTTTGCCACCATCCTTTAATGCATCAAGTATATTTGTACGCAATATTTCAAGTGACACAACACTATCCATACCCACACCAAAGCCTTTTTTATTGGCTTTATTTTTGCTTATATTAGAAATATTATAACCCTTAATATATCCTACCATAATAAATACCTCTTTAAAATTTTGACAACTTTTCTTGTCAATTGGATTATAATATAAAATTTAAGTCTTGTCAACAGTGATGTTATATTTTTTGCAAGAATTTTATTCATCAGTTTATGTAGATTACTTGCAATATTTCAATAATTATTCTATAATTAAAGTACTAATTTTTTAAAAAAAGAGGTAAAACTTATGGAGTTCAGAAAGATTAAAGCAGAAACAGTTACAGAAACTGTTAAACAGCTTTTTATGGATTGTAACTACTACATTGGCGAGGACATTTCAGATGCTTTAAAATCAGCTTATGACAAAGAGAAGTCAGAGGTTGGTAAGCAGGTACTTTGTCAGCTAATGGAAAACAACAAAATTGCAAGAGAAGAAAGAATACCTATCTGTCAGGATACAGGTATGGCTGTACTTTTTGTTAAGTATGGTGATAAGGTTGTTATTGAAGACGGTAGCTTTAAAACAGCTGTTGAAAACGGTGTAAGACTAGCTTATAAAGAGGGTTATCTAAGAAAGTCTGTTGTAAATGATCCTGTATTCGACAGAATCAATACAAAGGACAACACACCTGCAATCATTCATACAGAAATCGTACCTGGCGACAAAATTTCAATTGTTGCTGGAGGTAAGGGCTTTGGTAGCGAGAATATGTCTGCTATTAAAATGATTACACCATCTTATGGTGTACAGGGTGTAATCGACTTTGTTCTTGATACAGTTAGAACAGCTGGCCCTAACCCATGCCCTCCTATGGTAGTAGGTGTAGGTATTGGTGGTACCTTCGAGAAGGCTGCACAGCTTGCTAAGAAGGCTACATTCAGAGCAGTAAACACAAGCAACCCAGACCCAAGATATGCAGAAATGGAAGAACAGCTACTTGAGCAAATCAATAAAATGGGCTTTGGTCCTGCTGGTTTAGGTGGTACAACTACAGCTTTGGGTGTAAATATTGAAACATATCCAACACACATCGCAGGTATGCCTGTAGCTGTAAACATCTGTTGTCACGCTGCAAGACATAAGTCTGCAACAATATAATAAAGGAGGAGTACAACAATGGCAGTAAAAAACATAACACTACCAATAACAGACGAAGATATCGCAAATCTAAACGCTGGTGACAGTGTACTTCTTTCAGGAACAATCATCACAGGTAGAGATGCCGCTCACAAGAGATTATATGAGCTTGCTCAAAAGGGTGAGGAATTCCCTGTTGATATTAAGGGCGAAATTATTTATTATGTAGGTCCTGCACCTGCAAAGCCAGGCTACGCAGTAGGTCCTGCTGGCCCTACATCAAGCTACAGAATGGATAAGTATGCACCAACTCTTATGGATTTAGGTCTAAAGGGTATGATTGGTAAGGGTGCAAGAAACCAAGATGTAATTGACGCTATTGTAAGAAACAAGGGTGTATACTTTGCTGCTATTGGCGGTGCTGCTGCATTGATAGCAAAAAGTATTAAGGCAGAGGAGCTTCTTTGCTACGAGGATCTTGGCACAGAGGCAATTAGAAGATATACTATCGAAAACTTCCCTTGTATAGTTGTTATAGACAGCAAGGGCAACAATGTATATGAGTCTGAGCCTAAGAAGTACCGTGAAGAATAATTAACATATTATATTCACAATACAAAAAGCTAAAAACCACCAAGCAGATGTAAAAATCTGTTTGGTGGTTTATTGTTTCTTGAAGAAAATTCAAAATATATATTGCTAATAAAAAACTGAAATGTTAATATAATACTAATATTTTTTAGGAGGAATATTATGAGTTTACTTAAACGTCTTTTTTCTGCATTTACATCATCTGTTGACGATACAATATCCGAGCTTTCAGAACATACAAACAACACAAACCCTACAAATAAGGTTGAAGTAAATCCACC
>JAXJQK010000143.1:0-8458 GCA_036311185.1 Acutalibacteraceae bacterium
GCGTCCTCAAGTGCTTCCTCAAGATATTCAACAGCCTTTTGCTGAATATCATTTATATCCTTATCTGCTGTGCAGGCTCTTGAATATGTAGCTATACCAAAGGTTTTACCTACTATTTCAGAGGCAAGCTCCATATCTGCATTTTCGTCCTTTGGCTTTACCGATATTGTGGATTGTGCAATTTTTATTTCAAAGTTGCCTGCCTTATGCAAGCGTTTTCTTAGATTTTTTAGAAGAACATCTTCAAAGGCTCTTTTATTCAAACCCTTTAAAACAATTTCTCCTACTTTTATAAGAATAATTTCTTCCATACTAATATAACCCTTTCATCAAGTCTATTCCATTATTCTAACAAGACTGTTAATTCCATCATTTACAGCCTCAACAAATTTATCTATATCAACCCTTGTGTTGCTGTTTGAAAAGCTTACTCTTATAGCTGAATCAGCAAGCCTTTTATCAAGTCCCATTGCTGTAAGCACATAGCTTGGCTTACCCTTTGAACAGGCTGAACCACTTGATACATATATATTTCTATCAGCAAGAAAATGAAGCATTGTTTCACTTCTTATTCCAACTACAGAAAAATTCAAAATATACTCAAGTGCATTATCGGGTGAATTTATAACAACTCCGTCTAATTCTTTAAGTCTTTCTCTTAAATAATTATTTATTTCCTTAATATCGTTATTTTTAGTATAATCTATTTCTTTAACAGCTTGACCAAAGCCAACTATAAGTGGAGCAGACTCTGTGCCTGGTCTTATCTTACTCTGTTGCTCTCCACCAAATTGTCTTGGAGTAATACGCACACCCTTTTTCACATAAAGTGCACCCACACCCTTAGGACCGTAAATTTTATGTGCTGTAACAGAAATCATATCTGCTTTAAGCTTAGTATTTTTAAACGGAAGCTTACCAAAAGCCTGTACAGCATCTATATGAAATACTGCAGGAGATGATTTTCTTTTAATAATTCTTGGTATTTTTTCAACAGGCTGAATTGCACCTGTTTCGTTATTTACATACATTAATGATACAAGTATTGTATTTTCATCAATTGCATTTTCAAGACTTTCTACCGACACTGCACCGTTTTTCTCTACAGGAAGATAAACCACCTCAAACCCAAGTGTTTCAAGATATTTACAGGAGTCCATTATAGAAGAATGTTCTATAGCTGATGTTACTATTTTATTGCCTGTTTTTCTTTTGCAGAGTGCTGTACCTATTACAGCTAGGTTATTTGCCTCTGTACCACCACTTGTAAAGTATATCTCACTTGATGTTACACCAAGAGCATTAGCCAAAGTATTGCGTGCATCTTCAACACTGTGCTGTGCCTGTAAGCCTTTTGAATGTAGCGAAGATGGATTGCCATAGTTTTCTAACATCATTTTATAAACCTTTTCTGCAACTGTATCGCTAACCTTGGTTGTAGCACTATTGTCCAGATAAAGCTCATTTTGCATAATAACCCACCTTTCCCATTATTGTCTTGATTCTCACATTACATTATACACAAAAACAATCAAGATTCCAACATAAATTAAAAAATTAATAGATTGTTTTGAAAAATTAACATTTTAGCCTGTAGGCTTGCTTATAAACCGTATAAAAATGATTAAAAAGCATAAAATCAATTTGAAAGGATTTGATAAATATGAAGGTGACAAAGCAAGAATACTCTGAAATGGCAAAAAAAGCCTCTCCTAACAGTAAAGTATTTTTAAACTGTTTAAAGGCTTTTTTAATAGGTGGCTTAATATGTGTTATAGGTCAGGGCTTAACCGACATATACAACAAGGCTTTGAGTATGAGTTTGGACAATGCACGAACACTTACATCGGTTTCACTTATATTTTTAGGAGGATTACTGACCTCAATAGGTATATACGACAATATCGCAAAGCACGGTGGTGCAGGTACACTTGTACCTATAACCGGCTTTGCAAACTCTATAGTTTCACCTGCTATTGAATTTAAAAGCGAGGGCTTTATACTCGGCTTAGGTGCAAAAATGTTTGTAATTGCCGGTCCTGTACTAGTGTATGGCATTACAGCCTCTGTTATTTACGGCATTATTTATTGGGTAATGAGTTTATTTTAAATATGCATCAAAAAAGGCTCCATAAACGGAGCCTTTAATCAAATCAATTTACTCAAGAAACCGTGTAACGCATCATACAAAGTATAAAACGGTACAAGATACACAATAGCAAAAATGAAATCTATGGTTATACCATTTAGTGATGACTTTTTCTTTCGTAATCTTATATATGAACGAAATAAAAACAGACAAGCAACTATACTGCCAATACCAAAAATTATACTTGAGATAAAGGCTACAGGGTGCAGTGCTACTTCACTGTTAGCAATTAGAGAGAGAAATACTAACAAGCAGTACAAGCCCAAACCCATAACCATAGACAACAGCAAGCAAACACCACTTGTTCTATGAGTACAATGCTTATGTACATACCTTCTGAAAAATAAGCAAAATAATGCACTGGCTACAACTAATGAACCAAACATTGTCAAAATTACTTTTAGTCTGCTAAGAATAATATCCATATAATATCTTGATATTATTGAATGTTCGCCCTCAACAAAAATATTAAGAGGAGTTTTATATATTAAAGTTGGTAAAGCAAAAGCCATTACTATACACAATACGCCTGCTATTAGTGATATAATCGACACTCTTTTTCTTAACCACAATCTTCTTAAAAGTGATCTTCTTTTTGATCGCTTTTCCATAGTAAACCTCCCCTCTACTCTTACGATAAAAACATATGTAATAATATCATACATAAAAACAAAGCTAAAATCAACCTAATTTTTACTTAAATTCCAAAAAATCACACAAATTATAACAATTACTTTGTCAAATAATATTACTATCTTAAAACAACAGGAGTATTTTAAATGAAAAACAAAAATTATGAGCTACCACTCGGACTAGCAAGACAGCTTGCTCAAAACGAAACAGCTATGTTAACCTTTACAAATATGACACCACAGCAAAAGCTGGCTGTAAAGGAACAGGCTATGCAAGCTACCTCAAAATCAGAAATGCAACGCATTGTGCAAAATATAGCTGACAATAACTTTTTCTGATAATACAACAAAATAGCATATCCAAGTATGTAACAAGTTACTTGGATATGCTCTTTCTTGATTAAAATATCTTATTTGACAGCTTACTCCTTTTTATCAAAAGAAATCACAGCGTCATAATGCTTGCCCTCTGATTTTATGCCCTTATCAATTTTTTCTTTTAGCTGATATTTTTCTTCCTCCATAGAATACGGTATAACCAAGTCAAACACCAGCTTTGTACGCTTAGCACCACGCACCATACGAAAATCGTGCAAGGATAAACGTGAATCAAATTCTATAATTATATCAACAACAACATTACGCATATAATTAAGCTCTTCATCATCTGTAACAACAGGGTCATAATGAATAACTAAATGCACACTAAGCTGTTCAAGTACATTACGCTCTATATCATCAATAATATCGTGGCAAATAAGAGGGTCTTCGTCTGCATTTAATTCAGCGTGAACAGATGCAAAGCACTGCCCCGGACCGTAATCGTGCACAAGCAGGTCGTGCATACCTATAACCTTATCGTGTGACAGCACAAGCTCTGATATATCATCTACAAGCTTTTCATCTGCCTGTTTGCCAAGCAATGGGCTTATAGTTTCTTTAGCTAGCGTAATACCTGAATAAATAATAAATAGTGCAACACCTAAGCCTATGTAGCCATCTATTTTTATATCAAATAAATATCCGATTACACAGCCAACAAGTACAGCACTAGTGCTTATTACATCGTTTCTGCTGTCTACCGATGTTGCCTGTAACGTAGTTGAATCAATTCGCTTACCAAGATTTCTACAAAATAAAGACATCCACAGCTTTAGTAAAATAGAGGCTACCAAAATACCCACACTTACTACCGACAGTTCAACAGCCTCAGGATTAATTATTTTTTCAACAGAGGATTTAGCAAGCTCTATACCTATAACAAATATCAACCCCGATACAATAAAGCCAGATAGATATTCATACCGTGCATGACCATATGGGTGGTCTTTATCAGCAGGACGTTGTGCTAATTTAAATCCCATTAATGTAACCAGTGATGATGATGCATCAGAAAGATTATTTAACGCATCTGCAATAATTGACACCGAACCGGCAATCAAACCTGCAACAAGCTTAAATACAAAAAGCAAGCTATTGCATACAATTCCAACTACCCCTGCAAGCTTTCCTATAGAAGCACGCACAGATGGTTGTTCAGCATTGTTGTAATCCTTCACGAACAATCTTAGCAATAATTCCGTCATAGGTATCTTTCCTTTCTATACAATAACAAAAAAGCACCTGCAATTGCAAGTGCTTTTAACTATGGAGCGGATGACGAGGCTCGAACTCGCTACCTCCACCTTGGCAAGGTGGCGCTCTACCAGATGAGCTACATCCGCATATATGGTGCCTTCGGACGGAATCGAACCATCGACACGAGGATTTTCAGTCCTCTGCTCTACCGACTGAGCTACAAAGGCAAAATTGGCGACCCGGAACGGGCTCGAACCGTCGACCTCTAGCGTGACAGGCTAGCGTTCTAACCAACTGAACTACCGGGCCAATTTTGGTGGGAACAACAGGGCTCGAACCTGTGACCCCCTGCTTGTAAGGCAGGTGCTCTCCCAGCTGAGCTATGCTCCCACAACTGGAAATTTCGCTTGAGTTTTCGTTCTCATCAGCGACGGTTATTATAATACACCATTACACTATAAATGTCAATACTTTTTTGAAAAAAATTTAAAAATTTCTCAGACTTTATTTTTTATGCAATAAACATACCTGTATATGCATTTCATCACTCAATTTAAACCACTTACCTTTACTCATAAAGTAATAAATTAATTTTAAATTATATATAATATTTGTAGATATTATAAAAACATAACATCTAGGTATTAATAATCATTGATATTTAATATTAGTTGTTATACAATAGGCTTAATAAATTTTAAATCATATTAAAAACAGGGGGATACATATACAATGGAATGTGAACGATGTGGTAGAGAGAATTATGACGAAAGCTATTATTGTAGGTTTTGTGGCTTGAAGATGGATAATCCAGACAGAGCCATAGAGCATACCAGCTTTTCAAGACCAAATAATTATCTTAATCAATATCAACGCAATTCTACATCATATCAAAACAATAACAGATATTCACAGCAAAAAGCTAAATCAGATGAGGTTAGTACTAATAAACAACATTATAGGTATGATAACACCTCCACTGATAACAGTCAGTACGAGTATGATAATGCCTCTACTGATAACAGCCAGTATGGATACGATAATACCTATACTGATAACAAACAATCTAGCTATGATAACACTTATGCTGATAACAGTCAGCAATCCAGCTATGATAATACTTATGCTGATAGCAAGAAATCTAACTATGATAATACTTCTACTGATAGTCAGCAATCTAGCTATAACAATGCTTATGCCGATAGCAAGAAATCCGGAGATGATAATACTTCTAGTAAAAGCGAATCATTTGAGTACTACAGTACTCCTCCTACCAGTAAATTTGACTATGAGAATTATTTAGCTCATAGAGAACCGTCTAAATTTGACACAGCACGAGATAAGGTGCTGAAGATTAATAATGTATTATATATAGTGGGTGTTTTGGTTTTTGCTATTTTAATACTTTTATTTGAATGTATTTCTACATTCCACTATGACATACCATTTTTCAGTAGCACCTATTCTCAGGCAACAGAGCCTGTGACCGAGCCTGAGGATTATACTGCTAAATTATCATATGATCTACACATAGTAACAGATTCATCTGGTGAACATCTCGATGCATTATTCCCAGTACCTGATGGCTATAAATATGAATCCAGTGGTAGTGATAGTCTTGCTACTTTTTACAGAAATGTTAATGGTGCTGAAGTAATCTTTTCAACCTCATTCTTTAAGGGGGAGCTTCAAGAGGAGATAGATTACTACTCCGGACTTAATGGAGAAGACGGAAAAATATTCAATATAGATGTTACTGATACCAACTTAGGAGAAATGACATTAATAACTCTGACAAGAGAAGATAAAACCACAGTATATCAGGCATATATAAAGGTTGACGAGGAATATTATTTCCATATAAGTCTATCTAATATACCTGTAGAATATAAGGGTGAAGCCTCTAAGTTGATAGATTTAGTTATAGAAAATACAACTATTGAATTTATAGACAATGAAAATAGATTTAAAGATACTTTTGAAGATTAATTCTTTCAGATAAAAAGTTACGCACCATACTTTGCTTGTATGGTGCGTAATTATTTTTATTTAAATTGGGTCTACAGTTTTATTCTGTGCAACAAGTGCAACATCCTCGGTAATACTTTTTACATATGTATCAAATACATCACCAATTATTGTTGAGCCATCGTCAGAGAAATTGTACTTTCCTGCCTCACCCTTATAGAAAGTAAAGGTATCAGCTGGTTTGTCGTTATTATAAGTAAATTTAACTGTTAAATCAGCCTTACCACTTACATTGCCACTCTTTACACTGTTTACCTGTGCTGATTCAAGGTTAATAAAGAATGTGTCAAACTTCGAGCTGTCTATTGTTGTTTTACCACACTTTACAACTGTTGAAGTTGTTTCGTTGCCCTCGGTATCAGTTTCTGTTTCTTTTGCAAGGTCAAAGCTGTATGCTTTTCCACCAGCTGTAATTTCTATGTTCTTAATAAAGTCCATATTAGGCTTCATTACATACTCATATCTCATAGCATCGTATGACGTTGTAGCCCATGCAACCTTTGAAGCTGTAATAGCATAAAGCATTTTTGTATCAGGATTATAAACCTTTACCATACTGCTTTCTTCCTGATCATATGCTTTTGATGCATAAAGATGAACCTTAGTATCTGTAAATTCAGCATTAATCTCAGCATATGGATTATCAAGGTCAACACCCTCAGCCTTCAAATCTTCTTTGCTTGGCTTATAAGCAAGAACCTCATCTGCTGAAACTGAACGAAGTGACTCTAAAACAGATGAACCATTTGTTACATTTACAAAGCCAGTTGTAGGAGCAGTCATTTTATAGTATGCCTCTGTTACTGTTTCATCATCGTTTGGCACAAACTCGAGTGTATCCTTAAAATTACTTCCACTTATAGTTACTTTATTTGGTGTGGCAGAACCACTTTCCTCTGAAGTTGATGTAATAGTTGGATCAAGAAGTGAAGTTTTCTTGTATAAAAAGGCATCTACGCTTTCTACATCTACAAGATAAATACCCTTGTCACCATTTACCATAATATACACACCTGTTGCACCAGGAGCTTCGTTACCTACTGTTATTGTTCTCTCGTTACCGTTTGTAAATGTAACAGTAGCAGTTGCTCTTGGCTTTGTCAATCCGTATTCCTCAGGATTTGCACCTGTAATATCAACTATATTTGTTGTTTTTACAGCAGCGGCATCATTTGCTACAGCATCTGGCAAGCCTGACGCAAGTGTTGCGTCCTCATAGCCTACAACAGTATATACTGTTGCACCTGTTATTATAGTTTCTTTGCCCTCTGCATCTGTAGCCTTTTCGGTAGGTGTTTCTGAAAGCACTTCAAAAGAACCATACTCATTTGTTACCTTCACTTTGCTTATGTCAGCAGGCACATGACTAATAAGCTCTTCTATACCTGCTACAAGTATATTTCCGTTTAGGTCCTTTTCTGAGTCGATTTTATTACCCTTTAAATCAGTTGCGTATTGCTCGCCATTTTCATCTGTAGGGTATGTAGTTTCTGTAGGATCTGTTTCGTCCGGTACAAATTTTTGTACCGCAAAGTATGTACCAACCAAAGCAACAGCCACAGCAAGTATAATACCACCTATAATAATAGGCTTTCTGTTTTTAACAGGCTTGTTACTTTTCTTGTTTTTCTCATTCTTTTTATTTTGCTTTTTAGCCTCTTTGTTGCTTCCTGTTTCGGCATCTGAATCAGCTGAAAATATTGTACCGGCTGTATTGTCATAAAACAAAGAATCATCATCTACGTTTTCTTCGTTTTTGGTTACTTTAGTATTTTCTTCAAGGCTTTTATTATTTGTAGTTTTTTTATTAGCCATTATTTATTCCTCCTGCGTGCCCATACTACTATTGCAAATATGATGATTATTACAGGGATAACACCAATACAGATAACTGCCCAAGCATAAATCTGATCTGTTGTGATACCTAGTGCAGGTTTTGTAAGGTCTTTACCATCAATAGCAATACCTTCGTCTTGATTATCTGTAAGCTTATTTACCATATTAATCATATATGCACCATTGTTATATGATGAAATCTTTATAGCTGTTTCATCAAATGCAAGTGCAGAAC
>JAXJQK010000144.1:0-15256 GCA_036311185.1 Acutalibacteraceae bacterium
GATGTGGTGTTTTAAAATGCTGATAAAGTCCAGCTTTGCTGGGCTTTTTTGCGTTATAGATATAATACTTTAGTGGCATAACAAAAGCGTAGCAGCTTAATTTGCTACTACGCTTTAATGTCTAACTTTTTGGGGTCACCACATAACTTTGTGATGAGGGGGTTAAATGATTATCAATTATAGCTCATCTGTTTTAGTGCTTTTACTAACACTACTCATAATTTTTTCGATTTCAGCATCTAAATCCTGAACATCGTCAGTTGAGATATCGATTTCTTCGTTAAGCTCTGCAAGCTCAGTTTTAGTTAGCTCTTTACCTTCTTTGCTTTGTGCCTGCTTCTCACGAAGATATTTATCCATAATAATTCCTATACAAATAGCTGCTAAAATTTGTAAAGCATAGAAAACAATTGTCATAACTGTTCCGTTTGTTACTTTAGCTATTAAATTGTAGTCAAGCTGAATTAGTAGGAAGTCTACAAATAAAACTGTAACTATTTTACCAGTAACGCCATATCCGAACAGCTCACAACACATTATAATTATAGGAATAAGTAAGAATAGGTCAGGCAACTTGAACAGCATTGCTAACACAATTAAAAGTACAACAAGCAATGTTAAACCACATTTTAGAAAACTGCTGTAATAATCAGGTACAAACTTTTTTACAAGGAAGGTTATACCTACTGTAACTATTGCTATAAGCATAAAAATCCATTGTTCAGCAAAAACATTTGCAATAACGCTCAAATTTTCCACATCCTTGATATTAAATTTACCAGTAAATTATATCATATCAATAAATATATTTAAAGTCTTTTTTGAAAATTAATAAATCTTTAACAAAAAGCAGTCGCCAAAATACGACCGATTTATTTGTGAAATATTGACAAATTATTTTATATTAATTCCCGTTTAAAAGATAAGTATATTAGGATTTTTCTCGGAATTTAAAATTTCCAAAAATTTAAGAATATTTTTTTCTTCCAGAGCGATACTACCGTTTGTTGGGGTTGTTCCACAATGCATAAATATAGCAGAGCCTTTATCAGGAAAAACAGGTTTTGTATTATAATTTATTATACAGCCATATCGGTTATTTTCTGATTTAATCATATGAATTGCACTGTTTTCATCCTTAATCTTTTCACTTTCAACTCTTTTATTATACATTTTAGAATTAACATCTGTAATCCAATAGGTGTTTTCTGTAATTATAAATGTGTTAAGCCAAGTAGATGGAGGTGTGCTGATATAAAATGCTTCACCGATAGTATATAACCCTCTGGGAGTTATATTGTCTATATCGTTCTGTTTATTTCCTATACCTGCACTGCCAACATAGGCTTTGCAGGTGATATTTTCATCTGACCAGATACCGTCGTTTAATGAAAACAGATGTGCATTTGTTTGGTTGTTATTATCTGTTATTATTACAAGCTGTTCTATATCCTGTTTTTCAATATCAGATATACTATAACCGCTATTTTTTATAAGCTGTGCAAGTTTATTTTCTGATTTTTCTGTTGTAGATTCTGTGACATTTATATTTTGTGTGGTGGATGTTGTATTTTTTTCGGTAGAGTTTGTCGATTTTTCTGATGATATTTCGGTATGATTAAAATGGGAGGTATTGTTTTTTTCGTCATTTTCTTTGTTATTTTTATCTTGAATAAGTGTAATACATAGAATACTTAATAATAAAATAACTGCTGACAATATTATAATTGCTATGATATTATTTTTATTATAACTCAACAAGCTCACCTCATTAAGAGAACATCAAAATATTAATATAATGTAAAAAATATTTGTACTACTGTTGAAGTATTTTTTGTAAAATGATATACTGTTTATGTTTATAATAAATGGGGGGAATTATAATGGTAACATTATATCTGGCGATTCCTTGCTATAATGAAGAAAAAGTTTTAAGGGATACATCTTCTAAACTTTTAAAGAAATATAGTCAATTAATTAGCGAAAAAAAGATATCGGAAAAAAGTAGAATTGTTTATATAGATGACGGCTCTAAGGATAAAACGTGGGAGCTTATAAAAGAGCTTAATAATTCAAGTTCTTGTATTTTAGGCTTGAAAATGAGTAGAAACCGAGGTCATCAAAATGCATTATTCGGTGGCTTAATGACTCTTAAGGAGTATGCTGATGTTGTTATATCAATAGATGCCGATTTACAGGACGATATAAACGCAATTGATGAAATGCTGGATAAGTATAACGAGGGCTGTGACATTGTGTATGGTGTGCGTAAAAAGCGTGAAACTGATACATTCTTTAAACGCTTTACAGCTGAATCCTTTTATAAAATGCTTAAATCTATGGGAGCAGAGGTTGTATTTAATCACGCAGATTTCCGTCTTATGAGCAAAAGAGCCTTAGAGGCTTTTGCAGAGTTTAAAGAGGTAAATCTATTTTTGCGTGGTATGGTGCCAATGGTAGGATTTAAAACAGGCATGGTAGAATATGACCGTTTTGAGCGTACAGCAGGCGAAAGTAAATATCCGCTTACAAAAATGATAGCACTTGCGTGGCAGGGTATAACCTCTCTTAGTATTAAGCCTATAAGAATGATTATGTGGCTAGGTATTTTTATATTTATTATTGCCATACTATTTGGTTTATATTCGTTGTGTTCGTATTTCTTCGGCTACACAGTTTCGGGCTGGACAAGCACGTTTATATCAATATGGGCAATTGGAGGCTTACAGCTTTTTGCAATTGGTGTTATTGGTGAATATTTGGGCAAGGTATATCTTGAAACAAAACAAAGGCCACGATATATAGTTGAAGAATTTATAAATGATGATGTTAAAGAATCAAAAAATGATGAAATTTTATATGAGGTGAAGTAATGATGAAAAAGTTTATTTCTGTATTAACAGCTTTATGTATTATATGTGTTACAATGGTTTTTAGTGGTTGTGAGAAGGGTACAGCAAGTGGGTTACCTGAAGAGTATAGAACTCCTGATATGAGTTTTAAGGGACTTGAGCTTGAATGTATGTCAGGTGGTGATACTCATAGTATGGTAAGAAATAATATGGTATATACTGATTTAGGGGAATTTATAATAGATGATCAGGAAGAGAAAGGCAATGTGATAAAGGAAATTAATATTACAGAGTCAACAGCAGAGGCATATCACGAAACACAGACAGTAGCTGTATTTAATGCTGAAATCGAAGCTGAAAGTGGAGATATACCTTCTGGTAATTATTATATTGCAGCATATTTTACCTATGATACAACTCTGCCAGAGGATGTAAAAATGTACCTTATAAATTATTGTTTTGTAGATAATTATGTAGTTGACAAAATAACTACAGGATTGTTTGATGAAAGCTATGAAAAGGTTAAAGATAAATTTTGATGATTTAAATTAAGAAAATAGTACCTGTATAACCGTTAATAATATTTAACGGTTATATTTATGTGAAAGGATATGTTATGACACAAGATAAACTTACAAGCCTAAGAAACAAACTTATGGAAAATGAGTTTTCAAGAATGAATAATATGCAAAGAGAGGCTGTATTTACAACAAAGGGCCCTGTACTTATACTTGCAGGTGCTGGTAGTGGAAAAACTACTGTGCTTGTAAATAGAATAGCTAATCTCGTAAGCTGGGGTAATGCATATAACAGTAATTATTTTAAAGAGCCTTTAAGCGATGACGAAATTGCAGAGATGGAATCAGCTGTAAATAACAAAACTGAGCTTTCAGCAGATTTAAAGAAAAAGCTGTATGTTTATCCTGCAAAGCCTTGGCAAATTCTTGCCATTACCTTTACAAATAAAGCAGCTGGAGAGCTTAAAGAAAGAATAATCGCAAGAGTACCAGAAGCTACTGATATATGGGCTTCAACCTTCCATTCTACCTGTGCAAGAATTTTAAGACGTTATGGCGAAAGGCTTGGCTATACAAGTAAATTTACAGTTTACGACACAGACGACCAACGCAGACAGATGAAGGAAATACTTAAATCTATGAATGTAGATGAAAAGATATTACCTCACAGAAGTGTGCTTACAGAAATATCACGAGCAAAAGACCAATTGAAAAGTCCTGAGGATTTTAAACAAGAGGCTATGAATGATAGCAGAAGAATTACAATCGCTAAGGTATACGCAATGTATGCAAAGCGTTTAAAAGACTCTGATGCTATGGATTTTGACGATTTAATTTACAACACAGTAAAGCTGTTTGAAGAAAATACAGATGTACTTGAGTATTATCAGAATTTATTTAAATATATTATGGTAGACGAGTATCAAGATACAAATATGGTACAGTATAAACTTATAAGTATGCTTGCAGAGAAAAACAGAAATATCTGTGTAGTTGGTGACGATGACCAAAGTATTTATAAATTCCGTGGTGCTACAATAGAAAATATTCTTAGCTTTGAGAAGAATTATCCAGACGGTAAGGTTATACGTCTTGAGCAGAATTACCGTTCTACAAAAACAATTCTTAATGCAGCTAACAGCGTTATTGCACATAATGAAGAACGAAAGGGAAAAACATTGTGGACAGATAATGCAGAGGGCGATAAGATTGTTGTACATACAGCACTTAACGAGCGTGACGAGGCAAAGTATATCTCTGACAATATTCTTGAGCAGGTTGCAAACGGAAGAAAATTTTCTGACTTTGCAGTTTTATACCGTACTAATGCACAGTCAAATATAATAGAGCAGAATATGGCTCGCAGTGGTATTCCACACCGTTTGATAGGTGGTCATCGTTTCTATGATAGAGAAGAAATTAAGGATATGACCTCTTATTTGCAGGTTATTAATAATCCAGCTGATAATATAAGATTACGCAGAATTATCAACAAGCCAAAGCGTTCAATAGGTAATGCTACTGTAGAAAAGGCTTCTGAAATTGCAGATGTTACAGGAGAGAGCCTATATTATGTAATCAGCCACGCAGAGGATTACGAACCACTTAAAAGGGCGGTGCCAAAGCTAAAGGAATTTACAAACCTTATCGACAGCCTTATTGAGTACGCAGATGACGAGGATACTACAATCTGTCAGCTGTATAATGAAATTTTAGAACGCACCGATTATATAAGTGCATTGAAAAAGGAAAAGGAAGACCACGAAAGTCGTATTGAAAATATCAACGAGCTTATGACAAATATTAAGAACTATGAGGACGATAACCCTGAAGAGGCTTCTTTATCAGGTTTTTTAGAGGATATTGCACTGCTTTCTGATATTGATAATTACGACTCAGACTCCGACAGCGTAGTACTTATGACATTACATTCAGCTAAGGGTCTTGAGTTCCCTGTGGTGTTTATACCAGGTGCAGAGGACGGAATTTTTCCAGGTATTCAATCTATAATGAACCCTACCGAATTACAGGAGGAACGCAGATTAGCGTATGTTGGTATTACACGAGCTAAAGAAAAGCTCTATGTTATTCACGCAAATTATCGTATGCTGTATGGTGCAACAAACCACAATAAATTGTCAAGATTTATTAATGAGATACCAAAGGAGTTGGCAGATGTAACCTCAGCCTTAGTTGAGCGTAGCTTTACAACACCTGCTGGAGCTTCAACAGGTGTACAGCGTACAGGTACAGGCTCTACAGCAGGAAATAACGGATATTTAAGTAGTACATTTGCAAAGGCAAACAGCTTTGCAAATCGTACATACCAACCACAATCAAAGCCAGCACAATCTGGTGTAAGCTTTAAAGCTGGCGATCAAGTTATGCACAAGGCTTTTGGTAAGGGTATGATAGTATCTGCAAAGCCAATGGCTAACGATACATATTTAGAAATCGCCTTTGATAAGGTAGGCACAAAAAAGCTTATGGCGAATTTCGCTAAGCTAGAGAAGATTTAAACCAAAACCACTCCGAAAGGAACATACAATGAAAACAAGTGATTTTTATTATGATTTACCACAAGAGCTTATTGCTCAAACACCAGTAGAGCCTCGTGATAGCTCAAGGCTTATGGTTATAAACAGAAAAGAAAATTCTGTTGAGCATAAGAATTTTTATGATATTATAGACTATTTGCAAAAGGGAGATTGTCTTATTGCGAATAATTCAAGAGTATTGCCTGCAAGAATTTATGGTACACGCTCAACAGGTGCAAGGGTTGAGTTTTTGCTTTTAACTCAGGTACGTACCAATGTATGGGAATGTCTTGCAAAGCCTGGTAAAAAAGCACGAGAGGGTGCAGAATTTACCTTTGGAGATATTATGAGCTGTAAGGTTTTAGAGGTGCTTGAAAACGGCAACAGAATTGTTGAATTTGATTGTGGTGATGAGAATTTCTATTCTGCACTTGATAAGGTAGGGCAAATGCCACTGCCACCATATATTACAGAAAAGCTAGAAAATCAAGAGCGTTACCAGACTGTTTACAGCAAAGAGCTTGGCTCGGCTGCTGCACCAACAGCAGGCTTGCACTTTACACCAGAGCTTATGAAAAAAATTGAAGAAAAGGGTGTAAAGATAGGCTATGTTACATTGCACGTTGGTTTAGGTACATTCAGACCAGTAAAGGTTGATGATGTTACAAACCATAAAATGCATTCAGAGCATTATGAAGTACCAAAAGAAACAGCAGAGCTTATAAAAGCCACAAAAGAAAACGGTGGCAGAGTTATAGCTGTAGGTACAACAAGCTGTAGAACTCTTGAATCAGTAGCAACAGAGAATAATGGTGAGGTTATACCTTGCGAGGGCTTTACAGAAATTTTTATCTACCCAGGCTATAAATTTAAGGTGCTAGACGGACTTGTTACTAATTTCCATTTGCCTGAAAGTACACTTATTATGCTAGTTTCGGCTTTTGCTGATTATAATACTATTATGAACGCTTACGATATAGCAGTAAAAGAGAGATATAGATTTTTCTCTTTTGGCGATGCTATGCTTATACAGTAAAAAATCAATATGATTATTAAAGAATTTGGCAAAGAAAATAAAAAGGTAATAATGCTACTTCACGGTGGTGGTTTATCGTGGTGGAGCTTTGAAAGTGTAGCAACGCTTTTAAAATCAGAATATCATATAGTTATTCCAATTCTTAATGGTCATTCAGACAGCGACAAGAGTTTTACAAGCATAGAGGATAATGCTGAAGAAATAATAAGCTTTATTAAACAGAATTATGGTGGTAAAATTTTTATGCTGGCTGGATTATCGTTAGGCGGGCAGATATTATTAGAAATTCTCTCTAATCAGCCAGATATATGTAGCTATGCAATAGTAGAAAGTTCGTTGGTTTATCCAATGAAAACTACACATAAGCTTATTGAGCCTGCATACAAGCTTTGCTATAGTCTTATTAAGAAAAGGTGGTTTTCTAAGCTTCAATTTAATTCTTTGAAGATTAAGAAGGATTTATTTGAAGCCTATTATACCGACATCTGTAAAATATCTAAGGCTGATTTAATAGCTATGCTAAAATCAAATTCTGATTATTCGTTAAATTACAATATAAGGAATAGTAACGCAAATGTACTTGTTATTGTTGGAGATAAGGAACGAAAAATTATGATTAACTCTGCAAAAAAGATACATAGCTGTATTCCTGAAAGTGAATTGAAGATTTTAAAAGGATATACGCACGGAGAATTAAGCATTAATCGTGCAGAGGAATATGTGCAAATTATAAACGATTTATCTAAGAAAGGTGAACATTAAAATATGTTTAAGGTAATAAAAAAAGAGGGCAACGCAAGACGTGGTGAGCTTAACACTGTGCATGGTACGGTGCAAACTCCTGTTTTTATGAATGTTGCTACCTGTGGTGCAATAAAGGGTGCTGTAAGTGCACTTGATTTGAAAGATATAAAATGCCAGATTCAGCTTTGTAACACTTATCATCTTCATTTAAGACCAACTGACGAGGTTGTAAAAAAGCTGGGTGGACTTCATAAGTTTACAAGATGGGACGGTCCTATTCTTACCGATAGTGGTGGTTTTCAGGTTTTCTCACTTTCTAAGCTCAGAAACATCAAAGAAGAGGGTGTTTACTTTTCTTCACATATAGACGGAAGAAAGATATTTATGGGACCAGAAGAAAGTATGCAGATACAATCAAATCTAGGCTCTACAATAGCAATGGCTTTTGATGAATGTATGGAAAACCCTGCCGAATACAACTATGCTAAAAATTCAGTAGCACGCACAACACGTTGGCTAAAGCGTTGCAAAGATGAAATGAATAGACTAAATCAGCTTGAAGATACTATAAATCCAAATCAGCTGTTGTTTGGTATTAATCAGGGTGCAACCTATGATGATTTGCGTGTTGAACATATGAAAGAAATCAGTGAGCTAGATCTACCAGGCTACGCAATAGGTGGCTTAGCTGTAGGAGAGCCAGCCGAGGTTATGTACCACATAATAGACAAGGTAGAGGAGTATATGCCACAGAATAAACCAAGATATTTAATGGGTGTTGGTACTCCTGCAAATATCCTGGAGGCTGTTTACCGTGGTGTTGATATGTTTGACTGCGTTATGCCAAGCAGAAACGCAAGACACGCTCATCTATTTACTTGGGAGGGTATACGCAATATTTTTAATGCTAAATATGCTCTTGATACATCACCAATAGACGAAAAGTGCGATTGCCCTGTATGTAGAAATTTTGACAGAGCATATCTACGTCATCTTTTTAAAAGTGGAGAAATGCTTGGTATGCGTTTGGCTGTACTTCATAATCTTTATTTCTATAACAACCTTATGGAAGAGATAAGAAAAGCACTTGATGAAGACAGATTTACAGAATTTTACAACACCTACAAAGATGTTCTTGGTAGAAGAATATAATTAAAATTCGTACTTGAATAGATTATTATTTGTGGTATAATATTTACTATATTTTGAATTTGAAAGGAAGATACAGAAATGAAAAATGTAATCTCAAAAATAACTCTTCTAACAATGGGAATTATGGCTACAATGGGTTTAACATCTTGTGCCCCAACAACTGATGCAGCAGCTACAGAGCAGGGTATGGGTGGTATGCTAACAATGTTAGTTGTATATGGATTGATATTTGTTGGTATTTACTTTGTTATGATAAAACCACAATCAAAGAAGAGAAAAGAAGAAGAAGAAATGAGACAAAGCCTTGAAATCGGTGACGAGGTTATTACTATCGGCGGTGTAAAGGGTAGAGTTGTAAGCATTAAGGATGATGAATCATTCATTCTTGAAACAGGTCCAGACAGAACAAAAATGCTTTTCCAAAAGTGGGCTATTTCTACAATTGTTACAGATAAGCCAGAGCTTAACGCTAAATCAGATAAGAAAAAGAGCAAAAAAGATAAGGTAGAAGAAAAGTAATTTTCACCTCTATAAAAAAGTCCCTCGACTGTAGTATTCTCAGTCGAGGGACTTTTTGTGAAATGGAGATAAAAACAGCAATAAAGCAATATTGGTTTATTGCTGCTTTTTTTGATATAATTAATCTTCGATTTTATCAAGTGCCTGTGCAAGGTCAGCTATAAGGTCAGCTTTGTCCTCAATACCACAAGACATACGAATAAGCTCTGCAGGTACACCTGCTTCTTGAAGCTGTTTGTCATTTAACTGACGGTGAGTAGTTGTTGCAGGGTTTAAACAGCAGGTTCTTGCGTCTGCAACATGTGTTTCTATTGCGGCAAGCTTTAGGCTGTTCATAAATGTTTCAGCAGCAGCTCTGCCACCCTTTAAGCCGAATGATACTACACCACAGCCACCGTTTGGTAAATACTTCTGAGCGATTTCGTAGTATTTATCACCAGGTAGACCAGAGTAATTTACATATGCAACCTTTGGATGGTTCTGTAAAAATTCTGCTACAGCCTGACCATTTTCAACGTGTCTTGGCATACGCACGTGAAGTGACTCAAGACCAAGGTTTAGTAAAAATGCATTCTGTGGTGACTGAATACAACCAAAGTCACGCATTAGCTGGGCAGTACACTTTGTAATAAATGCACCCTCTTTACCGAATTTTTCAGCATAGGTAATTCCGTGGTAAGACTCGTCAGGAGTACATAGACCAGGGAATTTGTCAGCGTGAGCCATCCAGTCAAATTTACCGGAGTCTACAATAGCACCACCAACAGCAGCACCATGACCGTCCATATATTTTGTTGTAGAATGAGTTACGATATCAGCACCCCACTCAATAGGTCTGCAATTAACAGGAGTAGGGAATGTGTTGTCGATAATCAATGGTACACCGTGATCGTGAGCTGCCTTTGCAAAGCGTTCAATATCAAGAACAGTAAGTGCAGGGTTTGCGATAGTTTCACCGAATACTGCACGAGTGTTATCCTGAAATGCTGCGTTAAGCTCTTCATCTGTACAATCAGGAGAAACAAAAGTAACTGTAATTCCCATTTTAGCCATTGTTACAGATATAAGGTTAAATGTTCCTCCATATATAGATGATGAAGAAACAATGTGACTTCCACATTCACAGATGTTGAAAAGTGCAAAAAAGTTTGCAGCCTGACCAGAAGATGTAAGCATAGCAGCTGTACCACCCTCAAGCTCTGCTATTTTAGCCGCTACATAGTCATTTGTAGGGTTCTGCAAGCGTGTGTAGAAGTAACCACTTGCCTCAAGGTCAAACAGCTTACCCATATCCTCACTTGTGTTGTACTTAAATGTAGTAGACTGCACAATAGGAATTTGTCTAGGTTCACCGTTACCAGGTGTGTAACCACCCTGAACACATTTTGTGTTGATTGTATAATCCTTCATTTATATTTCCTCCTTTAGTAAAGTTAATTTACAATATTGTAATTACCATTATACCAAAACTCAACAAAATTTCAAGAAGTATTATTATGGAAATTATGAAAGATGTTATTTGATTATTATTTCCCCATTCTGTCAATTAGTTTGACAATCTCCTCAATTTTTTGCTGTCGTTCGTCTGGATTGCC
The DNA here is from genome assembly GCA_036311185.1 of Acutalibacteraceae bacterium. Taxonomy (GTDB): domain Bacteria; phylum Bacillota; class Clostridia; order Oscillospirales; family Acutalibacteraceae; genus CAG-964. Next base: position 10,954 of record JAXJQK010000144.1, read on the forward strand.
ACTTTCAAAGGCTGTTTTAACGCAGTTTTCCATATGACCTTTTAGAATAAGCGTATTTACCTTTTTTAGAATAGCCTGTGTAGCCATAATTTGTGTAGCTACATCTATACAGTAACGGTCGTTTTCTATCATATTAAGAATACCGTCTATCTGTCCTCGTGCTGTTTTTAAAAGGTTTGATGCCTTTTCGCAATCGCACTGCATTATTGAATCTCCGTTACAGTGTAGCCAGCTTCTGTGATTACAGCTGTAAGAACATCGTCAGCTACATCGCCTGTTACAGTTGCACATTTATTTTGTAAATCTACTGTAGCAGTTACTCCGTCAATTGCGTTTAGAGCCTTTTCTACTGCACCTGAACAGTGTGGGCACATCATACCTTCAATAAAAATTTTCTTTGTCATAATTTTTTCTTCCTCTCTTATGTTTATATTAACGGCAAGATTGTTCTCGCTGTTTTCTGACTGATTATATTTAAAATGTGGTTTAAATGTGCGTAATCTTAATGCATTAAGCACTACACAAACCGAGCTTACACACATTGCAGTAGCACCATACATAGGATTTAGCTTCCAGCCTAAAATACTGTAAAATGCACCTGCGGCCAATGGAATACCAAGTGAATTATATATTAAAGCCCAGAAAAGATTTTCTTTTATATTAAGCATAGTTTTGCGACTTAGCTGAATTAGCTTTACTATATCTATCAGGTTACTTTTTACCAGTACAACATCAGCTGAATCTATGGCTATATCTGTTCCAGCACCAATAGCAATACCTATATCAGCCTTTGCAAGTGCAGGGGCATCGTTAATTCCGTCACCAACCATTGCAACTCTGCGTTTTTCTTCCTGTAGCTGTCGAACCTTTGCTTCTTTATCCTGTGGTAAAACCTCGGCTATTACATTTGATATATTACAAACCTTACCAATAGCATTTGCTGTGGCTGTGTTATCACCTGTAAGCATTACAACATCAATATTCATATTTTGCAGTTCCTTAATAGCCTGTTTACTGCTTTCTTTTATAACATCTGCAACTGCTATAATACCAATTATATTCTTACCCTTTGAAAAAATAAGTGGTGTTTTACCCTGTGAGGCTAGAGTATTAATACTGCTTTGATGCTTAGATATCTGAACATCATTTTTTTGCATAAGCTTTAGATTACCTGCAAGTATTTTTTCACCGTTTATTTCAGCTGATACACCCATTCCACCATAGCTTGTAAAATCACTTACAGAAAGTTTATTATATCCAGCAGTTTTTCCGTACTCAACTATTGCATTAGCAAGTGGATGTTCAGAAAGCTCTTCAAGCGAAACAGCTATATCTGTAAGTGTGCTTTGATTCACCTTTATTGCAATAACATCTGTAACCTGAGGCTTACCCTTTGTGATTGTTCCTGTTTTATCAAGAACAACAGTGTTTATTCCACCAGCTGTTTCAAGTGCTTCGGCTGATTTTATAAGAATACCCATTTGAGCACCTCTGCCTGTTCCTGTCATAATAGCTGTAGGGGTAGCAAGACCTAATGCACAAGGGCAAGAGATTACAAGCACTGCAATACCTGTTGAAAGTGCAAATTCAACAGTTGCACCGACTAAAAGCCATATAACAGCTGAAATAACTGCAATTGAAATTACAATAGGTACAAATACTCCACTAATTTTATCTGCAACCTTTGCAACAGGTGCTTTTGTAGCTGATGCTTCCTCAACTAATTTTATAATTTGGTTAAGTGTACTATTTTCGCCAACCTTTGTAGCTTTAAGCTCAATATAACCACTTTTATTTATTGTTGCACCTATCAGATTATCGCCTACTGTTTTTTCTGTTGGCATACTCTCTCCGGTAATAACAGACTCATCTACAGTACAGCTACCCTTTATAATTATACCGTCAACAGGTATTGTGCTACCTTGCTTCACTGCAACAATATCACCTGTAACAACATTTTCTATGGGGATTTCCATTGTGATTCCGTTACGGATAACTGTAGCAGTTTGTGGCTTTAGATTTATTAGCTTTGTAATAGCGTCAGTAGTTTTTCGCTTAGCCTTGCTCTCCAGAAATTTACCTAAGGTTATAAGCGTTAAAATAGTACCTGCTGACTCAAAATATAAGTCCATAGAATACTTGTCTACAAGCTGTAGGTCGTTATGTCCTAATCCCCAGCCTATACGATATATAGCAAATGTACCATATATAATAGAAGCAGAAGATCCTATTGCAATAAGTGAGTCCATATTAGGGCTTAGCTTAAAAAGATTTTTAAATCCATTTTCGAAAAAATGAAAATTTATAAATACAATAGGAATTGTAAACAGAAATTGGGTAAATGCAAAGCTAAGAGCATTTTCTGTACCGTGTAAAAAATGGGGTAGAGGCATACCTAACATATGTCCCATTGAAATGTAAAATAAAGGTACAAGAAATATTATAGAGGCTATAAGCCTTTGCTTAGCTGATTTAACTTCATCATTAGCTGTGGATATTTCTTTTTTGGTGGTCTGTTTACCTTTAATACTTGCACCATAGCCTGCATTTGTTACAGCAGATATTATATTCTGTGCATTGATTTTACTTTCGTCAAATTTAACCTCCATACTGTTAGTAAGAAGATTAACCGATACATTTTCTACACCCTCAAGTTTTTGTACAGTTTTTTCAACTCTTGAACTACAGCTTGCACAGGTCATACCGGTTACATTAAAAAACTCCTTTGGCATATCATCACTTCCTTTATAAAAACATCACTACCCCTCCCGTAGGGGGTGGTTATATCTTTATTTTAACTCGATATGTAATTTTGTCAATAGCGGTTTCGTTTTTTTATATACAATATGAAAATTTAACTTAAAATAAACATATTATAATGTCGAGATAAGTAAAAATAAACTTGCTTTTTTTAGGGCAATAGACTATAATTTATATAAAGGGGCATAAAAGTCACAAAATATGTCTTTTTGTGTCACTAAAGGTCAGAAAAAGCTTGCTTTGGGTACATAAAAAAGCAAAGAGTAAGGAAATGAGTGCGATTTTTATGGTAGCATAAATTTAAGGAGCAGTTATGTTTATAGGTAGTTATCAGCATAATATAGACGCTAAAGGGCGTGTGATAATACCGGCTAAGTTTCGTGAGGAGCTTGGCGAGTGCTTCTATGTAACTATGGGTATAAATAATTGCCTTTTTGTGCTATCAAAAGAGCAGTGGGAGCTATTTTTGGATAAGCTGAATAATCAGCCTATGTCAAAAGCTACCGATATTGCAAGGTTTTTCTGTGCTGGTGCAACCGAGGCTGTACCGAACTCTCAGGGTAGAATTTTAATTCCTGAGCATTTAAGAAAATATGCAGGTATAGATAAGGATGTAACTGTGATTGGCTCTGGTAACAGAGTTGAAATTTGGAATACTGATAAATGGAATGAGTATCTTGAGAGTCAAACTCAAGAAAGAATTAAAGACGCAATGGAGCTTTTAGGTATTTAAGCTATGCAATAAAAATATTGCATATGGTAAAAGAAAACGGGGGTGCTGTAAATTGACTTTTTCTCATAAGCCGGTATTATTGAACGAAACTATAGACTCACTAAATATAAATCCGGACGGAATTTATGTTGATGGTACAGCAGGTGGTGGAGGACATTCCTACGAAATTTTAAAGCGATTGTCCCCAAAGGGTAAACTTATATCCATAGACCAAGACCCTGACGCTATCCAGACCGTTACTGAAAGATTCAAGGATTTTGATAACTCTATAATTTGCAAGGGTAATTTTTCTGATGTTGTAAGCATTGTAAATAATCTTGGAATAGATGAGATTGACGGTATAATGCTTGATATAGGTGTTTCTTCAAGACAGCTTGATACACCTGAACGTGGATTTTCTTTCCACCACGACGCACCGCTTGATATGCGTATGAGTCAGGCTGGAGTATCTGCGTATGATTTAGTAAATGATTTACCGTATGAAGAGCTTGTTAAAATTATAAGCCACTATGGTGAAGAGAAATTTGCAAAGCAGATAACAAGAGCAATTATCAGAGAAAGAGAGAAAGCTCCTGTAGAAACAACGCTACAGCTTGCCGAAATAATTAAAAGTGCAGTGCCTGCTTCAAAAAGAAGAGAAGGACACCCTGCAAGACAGACCTTTCAGGCTTTGCGTATTGCTGTAAACGGAGAGCTTGACAGATTAAAAGAGGGCTTAGACGGTGGTTTTCAGCTTTTAAAGCCTCAGGGAAGAATGTCGATAATAACCTTCCATTCATTGGAGGATAGAATAGTTAAAAGAACTATGGC
>JAXJQK010000145.1:0-4126 GCA_036311185.1 Acutalibacteraceae bacterium
CTTACTGCACCTTCGTTTATCTTTCCTCCGTCAGCAAGGAATAAATCCTCACAGTGTGCAACTACACACATATTTTTCTGAGGAGCCTTTTTCATAGCATCTGCCATAAATTTTGTATTTTCAACAGGTCTACCGTCATCTGATAGTGCTATTACACCCACATTTGCAAGCTCGTCCAAATCTGTAGGCTCTTCACTTTTTAATCCCTTTGTAATTGCTGCAGCCACATATACTCTGGCTTTAGCATTTTTTGCTTTTTCGTTTATATATTCAACAACCTCTGCACAGTCAGTAACAGGGTTTGTATTTGGCATAGCAAGTAGGCTTGTTACACCACCTGCAGCAGCTGCATTACAGCCTGTGATTATATCCTCTTTATCTGTAAAACCAGGGTCACGAAGGTGAACATGCATATCTACCAAACCAGGTGCAACCACCATACCATTTGCATCAATGGTAATATCTGCACTGTGTACCTCTGAGCTGATATCTGCTATTTTTCCATCTTCAATATAAACATTAAGTTTATCATCAATATTGTTTGCAGGGTCAATAACTCTTGCATTTAAAATAGAAAGTGTATTCATTATTTACCTCCTGTTAACTTCTGTACTTATCCCAATATCCGTCAAGCTCAAACTCACCAAATAAGTTATCATCACTGTCTGTTGAACGATTCTTTCTCTTTGATGGACGTGTAGTTGCTGAACGCTCAGTCTGTGTACTTCTTTTTCTTCTCTTCTTACCCTTACGTGCTCTGATTCTTTTAAGAACACGCTGTCTGTGTCTTTCTTCAAGACGGGCAATTTCTTCATCTGAAAGTGAAGATGTTTCCTCTGTGTCAACATCTGAAACTGGCTCAGCTGGTTTAGGCTCAACATCAGAACCAATAAACATCTTTGCATATCTTTTAGCAGAATCTGCTCTGCTGTACTGTACTTCAGGCTCGTCAATTTTGTCTTCAAGTATATCATCTGAAAGATATTCTGATGGATTTTCTGTAAATGATTCAAAATCATCCTCTGATATTTCTTCATCTACAGGCTGATCTGGTAAAGCGAACATCTTTTCAAGATCAACATCTTCCCACTCATCCTCAATAAATTTAGGCTTACGCATTGAATCCATAACAGACGATTCTGGCTGATAATCCTTTGGTCTTACCTTTTCTGAAGGTTCAATAACGGTTGAAGCAACATAGTCATCAGCAACCTTTTCATCAGTCTGCTGTGCCTCGTCCATCAAGCCCTCATTTTTCAGCTCATTATAATACTTATCTGCAAGCTGTCTGCTTGATTTTCTCTTAGTGCTTACACCACTTGCATAATATACAAATAGCAGTACTGCTAATATAATTGCAAATACTATTATTACAGGTACTACCTTACCAAAAACCTGTGAAATCTTAAAATGCTGTGGTTTTTGGTAAAGCTGATTTACTGTAATACTGTCTACTATTTTATTGAATATACCCTTTTCGTTAACTGTAAGCTCACCGTCATTTGATATATACTGCACGGTTATAAGCTGACCGTTTATTATAGTATAGGCTGTTGCATTACTTGTTGAATTTCTATTATATAGATTGAAAACAATTGCATTTTCTTGCTCTTTATAGCTCGCATTGATTACATTATCATATATAGTTCCACATATCGTATTGCTTCCAGAATTGATATTTAAAAGCTCTTCATCAAGATTTTCTTTAGAAAGATATTTAAAATTAAAAATATCCTCTGATCTATTTGTTTTTTCTGATGTAATAATAAGCTTGTCAGCGTTATCAGCTGTAACAGCTTCAACTTCATATGTAAGTGATTGGTTAGAATAAACATTTGCTGTTGTAACGGTAAACTGTTCGGGTATTTCTAAATATGTACTGATTGATTCAATATTAGCATAAACACCCTGAGCACTTACAGGAACGGAAAAAAGCCCTAAGCTGATAAGCACTATAATAAAAACAGATATAAAACGTAGTTTGTTTTTCATTCAAATTTTCATCCTTTATTGGGAATATTGTATATTTAATTATACCCTAAATAGCATTTGAATACAAGCATTATGATATTTTTTATATTAACGTGGCAGATTATGTATATATTAGGGGTACAATGTTGTCATATACCCCTAAATAAATTATGCTCTTTTTCTTACTATCTTTCTCCACAGCTTTCGTGCGTTGAAAGGAATAAGCGGATAGAGATAGCTTTTGCCTGAAACGGTTTTGTTTGTTACAAGCATAATAATAACAATACCTATGCCTGCTAAAAATCCTATAAAATTAAATAGTACAGTTGTAATAAGGATTAAAATTCTGAAAAATTTAAGTGCATATCCAAGCTCATAGCTTGGCTGGGTATAATTTGATATTGCTACAAAAGCCATATATAGCATAGCCTCTGTTGAAAACCAACCAACCTTAACAGCAAACTCACTTAATGCAATAGCTCCTATTATACTCAACGAAGCACTAAGTGAATTTGGAGTTTTTATCGAGGCAAGCCTTAGTCCGTCAATTGCAATTTCAAGTAGCATTAACTGCCAGAATATTGGTACATTAACAGGCTCTGTAAGTAATATAAATTTAAAAGCTTCCGGTACAAAATTTGGGTTTTGTAAAGCAAGAAGCCACACAGGTGTAATCAATAATGTAGCAATTGTAACTATATATCTTGTAAAACGAATATATGTGCCTGTAACAGGTGGAAAATAATAATCATCTGCCTCCTCTATTATGTCAAATATAGAGGTTGGAAGGATGAGAGCCGAGGGAGAATTATCAACAAAAATAACTATATTTCCATCAAGTAGAGCTGTAGCAGTAGTGTCGGGACGTTCTGTGTATTTTATTTTAGGCAACGGATTATACCATTTATGCTTATACAAAGCCTCTAGCAAGCTTTGTTGATTCATTGCAAGAGAGTCCACCTTTAGTGCCTTAATCCCCTCGCAAATTTTTTTAAGTAGATTTTTGTCTACCAAATTGTCCATATATACTACAGCTACGTCAGTTTTTGTTACTTCACCAACTAAAAATGGCTTTACTGTAAGATTTGGATTTCTTATTCTTCTGCGTACTAATCCTAAATTGCTTATCATAGTTTCTACAAAGCCATCCTTTGAGCCACGCATTACCTTATCCTTTTCTGGCTCAGCTGTTTGTCTTTGTGGATATGTTCTACTATCAATCATAATAGCACTGTCAAAGCCATCTACCAAAAGAGCTGTCATACCCGAAAGTACGTTTATTGTTATTTGTTCTACATTTTTTAAAACATCTACCTCTACATAAGGTACACAATTTTCTGAAAAAGTATAGGCATTCTCCATATATCTTTCATCACTTACAGAAAAGAAAAATTCCATTATCTTTTCCATTACATCATCTTTTACAAGACCATCTATAAAAAATAAGCAAGCCTTTCTTCCTTTTATTGAAATTTGTCTGCATACAATATCAAAGCTCTGACTTGCACGCATTGCTTTATTTAACATTTGATAATTAACATCAAATTCATTATACAAATTCACATTTTTCAGCTCCCGTTACATAAACATATACGATTATTCTATAACGAGAATAATTAATTATTCAGAATTATTTATTAAAAAATTTTCGTTTCTGTTTTTGTCTAAACTGTGGGTTATAGCTCACCAATATGGTATCTTCACCTATTAAATCTATGCAATCCCATTTTATTATTATATCTTCATCTCTGCCAAGTAATCCAAAGCAACGCCATCTACCATATATAACTAATGATATTACAACTGCACTTTTTGTATCAAACTCTACATCATCTACAAATCCAAGCCTGCAACCACTTTTTGCATTTATGACCTCTTTATGTCTTAAATCACCTATTTTACAAATCATAATATCACCCACAATCAAATATATAATTTGCTACTATAATAATATGTGATAAAAGAAAAAACATTCATATTTTATGACACTACATAAAATATGAATGTTTATAAATGTTTGCCCAGAATGGGCAGTAACTCGGTGGTGAAAGTCCACTACAGGCTTGGCAGTAGGAACTGTTAGCTGAGGGCAAGTGCGTCCACCGTGAGGTGGAGTATGAAGTAAGCCTAAGGCAAACTCTTGGTCTGACGAACA
>JAXJQK010000146.1:0-8055 GCA_036311185.1 Acutalibacteraceae bacterium
GAAGCTGACATATACATAATTGCTGAATATAAAATACCAAGTACAATTGATACAGTAAGGTCAAATATAACTGTGCAAATCATTGTAAGCAAAAATTGGCTGATAGATGTTTTAAATTTATGACTAAAAATAAATTTAATATCACTCCACTCGTTCATTTTAAAGGCTGTAACCATAAGCACAGCTGCCAATGCTGAAAGTGGAATTTTAGCCATTACACCACCTAACAGGAACATTGAAGCTAAAAGAAAAACAGAATGAAAAACACTTGTAAGTCTTGTTTGCTCACCTGATTTTATAGCTACGCTTGTTCTTGCTATTGCCGCTGTTGCAGGAACACCACCAAGCAGTGGTAAAACCATATTACCTATACCCTGTGCAACAAGTTCTCTATCGGCATCAAAAGATTCTTTCTTCATTCTTGAAGCACTTGCACCACAAAGCAAACTCTCAATAATAGCAAGTGCCGCAATAGTAAACACAGGTGACATCAAATCCTTTATCATTGTAAAGTTTACACCCTCAAGAGAAAGTCTATCCTCTAAGAAAAGTGTGCGTGGAATATCGCCTACTACTGCTACACTTTCAAAGTTGAAAATCAACTGTACAGCTGTAGCTACAATTATACCCACCAAAGAAGCCGGTACCTTAGCTCCTAATTTTTTAGGCCATATAATCATAATTATAAGAACACCTAAAGCTATAAGCGTTGTTATTAAATCAATATTAAAGCCAAGCTTAAAATAAGAAATAATCTTTTCTATTATTCCTGTACCCTTGCTTGTAGTACCAAAAAAATTATCAATCTGCCCCATTGCTATTGTTATAGCAATGCCTGAGGTAAATCCCATAATTACAGCTGATGGTATAAAGCTTATTAATCTACCTAGCTTAAAAATTCCACATAGAAGCATAATTACACCAGCTAAGAAACAGGCTATAAATACACCCTTTAACTGATATGTCATAACAATTGAAATAAGCACTGCACTCATTGCACCAGTAGGACCTGAAATTTGATATGATGCACCCGACAGTAAACCTATAACAATACCAGCAACAATAGCTGTAACCATACCAGCAGCCGCTGTTGCACCACCACTTACACCAAAAGCCAATGCCAACGGCAAAGCAACAGCACATACAGTTAAACCTGCTGTAAGGTCTTTACCAAACTTTTGAGCATTGTAGCCTTTAAATTCGGATTTTAAGTCTTTTACGTACTTACTTACCATACTCATAAACTTCCCTCGTTTTTTAATAAATTATGAACAGTACAATTATACCAAATTCGAATCCATATTTCAGCAATTTTAACCAAAGATAAATTAAAAACATTTATTATATTAAAGTGAATATTTTAGGGAAGATTTACAAAAATAAAAACAGGCTACCAAAACTGATAGCCTGTTAAGAATTAACTTAAATTATTTTACAAACTTCTTTCTTGAAAAAACAACTGTACCTGCTGAAGCAAGTAGGATAGAAGCTATAGCTAGAGCAATTGTAGTGCTGTCGCCTGTTGCAACCTTACCTGTTGTAGATGAATTGTTGTTTGTTGTGCTTGAGCTTGTTGTAGCTGTTGTTGCTGATGTAGCGTTTGTAGCACTTGTTGCATTTGTAGCGTTTGTGCTATCTGTAGCTGTTGTAGCATTTGTTGGAGCTGCTGTTGCCTCAGCTGTAGGAGCTTCTGTTGGCTCAGCAGTTGGAGCTTCTGATGGCTTATCTGTAGGAGCCTCTGTTGGCTCAGCTGTAGGAGCTTCTGTTGGCTCATCTGTTGGAGCCTCTGTTGGCTCATCTGTATACTGATCAACATTTAGTGTTGTTACAGTTTTAATAGCATTTGCATCCTTTGTTGGAACACCGTTCTCATCATCATAAGTAACATCGTTAACAACTGTAACAATTGCACATTCACCAGGATTCTTTACCTCATAAGCTACCTTAATCATATCTACACCCTGATCAAAGCCTGCTACAGGAAGACCAGATGAGAAGATAAAGCCAAGCTTATCAAGATTAAATTCAGATGAATTTACAGGTCTTACATACATACTTGAGAATGTACCTGGATCATAGTGAACACCATTGCTGAAATAAGCTTCTGAATATCCAAGAATATCTAGCTCGCTCTCGTCAGCCTTAGTAGTAGCATCTGCCTGATTAATGTATACAGAACCAAGGAAAGCTGTGATTTTCTCAGCTGAAGTACCCTTTACAGTACATTCAAATTTCTCACCTACAGCAACCTCATAAACACCTGTTACCTCAGTACCATCATAAACAGTAATTTTAGCAGTCTCAGCATCTTCAGCTGAAGCAGATACTGCACAAACACAGCCTGTTACAGCTAACATACCTGATATAAAAAGACTTGTTAACTTTTTCATTATAATATTCCTCCTAGTTTATACTTAAAGTTTATCTAATTATAATACCTTTTCAAAAATATTTCAATAGATTTCTTATCATTTTGTACTATCTCACAATATCACAAAATGTGTTATGTGAAAACGTACAAAATTCATATATAATTCACAATTATTCAACTGTTACAGATTTAGCAAGATTTCTTGGCTTATCTACATCATTACCTCTGTTTACAGATGTATAATAAGCGATTAGCTGTAAAGGAATTGCTGTTGGTATAGGCATAAGCATATCATCCATTTTAGGAACCTCTACTAAATAGTCGTAAGCTTCTCTATCTACAACAAAATCCTCTCTTGCTACTAAAATTACCTTTGCTCCTCTTGCTTTTACTTCTTTTATATTGCTTACAGTTTTTTCAAGTAGATTTTTCTGTGTAGCAACTGCAATTACAGGAGTATCCTCTGTAATAAGTGATATTGTACCATGCTTTAATTCTCCTGCTGCGTATGACTCGCTGTGAATGTATGAAATCTCTTTAAGCTTTAGAGAACCTTCCATACTCAATGCATAATCAAGACCTCTTCCGATATACAATAGACTCTCAGCAGCAACCAGCTTTGTTGAAACATACTGTGTCTGTTCTATTAAATTTTCAAGTATCCCTGAAATTACATCTGGTGTTTTTTCAAGTTCAGCTGTTAATTGCTTACACTTTTCTTCACTGATAGCACCCTTAGCTAATGCAAGCTCAAATGCAAACAGATACATTACAGAAACCTGCACAATATATGCCTTTGTTGATGCTACAGCAATTTCAGGACCTGCATGAGTGTATATAAGCATATCTGCTTCTCTTGCTATTGAGCTACCCTTTGCATTTACAATAGCCAATGTTTTTGCTCCAAGCTTTTTAGCAAGTCGCATTGCAGCAAGACTATCAGCAGTTTCACCAGACTGAGAAATAATGATTACCAAATCTCCCTCACCAATAAGTGGCTCTCTGTATCTAAATTCTGAAGCTATATCAACAGTAACAGGAACTCTTGCAAGCTTTTCTATTACATACTTACCTACCATACCTGCGTGCATAGCAGTACCACAAGCAACTATGTAAATCTGCTTAAAGCTCTTTATCTTTTCAAGAGTTATTCCACATTCCTCAAGATTTGGCATACCGTCAAAAATTCTTGGCTTAATAGTCATATTAATTGACTGTGGCTGTTCGTGGATTTCTTTTATCATAAAGTGAGGATAACCACCCTTTTCAGCAGCATCCATATCCCAATCAGCTGTCATAAGCTCTTTAGTTTCTATATCACCATGGTCATCATAAATAGTAACACCACTTTTTTCAAGCATAACTATTTCATCATGCTCAAGCAAATAGTAGTCCTTTGTATAATTTATAATTGCTGGTACGTCAGATGCAATAAAGAACTCATCCTTACCTACACCTACAATAAGTGGACTCTCACGTCTTGTAGCATATACAACATCAGGAAAATCCTCAAAAACTATTCCTAACGCAAAAGAACCTTCAAGATCCTTTACTGTACGTTCAATAGTTGCAAGTGGATTCATAGGATTTTTCTTATAGTAATATCCTAAAAGCTTTGCTACAACCTCTGTATCGGTATCGCTTAGAAAAACCTCTCCGTGCTCTGTTAAAAACTCCTTTAGTGCCTTATAGTTCTCTATTATACCATTATGAACAACAGTAACCTTTGCACCACTATGTGGGTGTGAGTTAACATCAGAAGGCTCTCCGTGTGTTGCCCAACGAGTATGGCCTATACCAGCTACGCCTGTTGGTCTACCCTCATTTTTCATCTTTTCCTCAAGGTCTGCCAGTCTACCCTTAGACTTTGCTACCTTAATTTTTTCATCTTCAAACACAGCAATACCTGCTGAGTCATAGCCTCTGTACTCTAGCTTAGTTAAAGCACTAACTAATACTTCACTGCAATCTCTGTAACCACAATATCCAACTATACCACACATATTAATACCTCCGTAAATTATCTATCAGTTTTATGTTTAAATGTAGGAACAATCTCTTCTAATAAAGATACTGTTTTTTCTGAATCATTATTTAAAGCTGCTTCTTTTAAAATATTATACATATTAATAAATTTATCTTTTTCAATACGTATTTGCTGTCCTGTAAATATTTTCTGATTATCTGTTTTCTTTAAGCCTTCTTCGTCCATCAACAGCTCTTCATATAGCTTTTCTCCAGGTCTTAAACCTGTGAATTTAATTTCAACATCTTTGTATGGTACTTTACCATACATTCTTATAAGGTTTTCAGCCAAGGTAACAATTTTAACCGGTGCTCCCATATCAAGTACAAATATTTCGCCACCCTTAGCAATAGCACCAGCCTCAAGCACCAGTGATACAGCCTCTGGAATTGTCATAAAATATCTTATGATATCAGGATGTGTAACTGTTACAGGCTTACCTGTTTCAATTTGTCTTTTAAACAATGGAATAACTGAACCATTTGAACCAAGTACATTACCAAATCTTGTAGTAACAAATTCTGTTTTTGAACCTGACTGTGCCATATACTGAACAATCATTTCACAGCAACGCTTAGTTGCACCCATAACATTTGTTGGGTTTACTGCTTTATCTGTAGAAATCATAATAAACTTCTGTACACCTGTAGCATCAGCAAGCTTAGCAATATTATATGTACCAATCACATTATTTTTAACAGCCTCTTCAGGCACATCCTCCATTAAAGGAACATGCTTATGTGCAGCTGCATGAAAAACTATCTGTGGCTTATATTTTTCAAACAATGCCTTCATTTTATCATAATCTCTTACAGACGCAATCAATGCTGTAAGGTTAAGCTTATCACCATACTCCATTAAAAGCTCCTGCTGTATATCATAGGCATTATTCTCGTAGATATCTACAATAATTACCTGTTCAGGCTCAAATGTTGCAATCTGCCTTACAAGCTCAGAGCCAATTGAACCGCCCCCACCTGTAACCATACACACCTTGCCTTTAATCAGCTTTTGAATAACTGTTTTATCAAAGGTTATTGGTGGTCTGCCAAGTAAGTCATTTACATTAATATCATTAAGCTGACTTATTACTGTTTTTGAACCTTCATTCTTCTTACTTTCATCATATTCATCAAAAATAAGATTACCTACATATGGTATAACTTTAATATTACAAGGTGTTTTGGAACATTCACTTAATATTCTTCTTCTATCTTCTTCATTACAGGACGGTATAGCCATAAGAATGGTATCAATATTTTCGGTTTTACATATCGATTCTATCTTAGCTGTAGTACCTATTACAGGTACATTCTGTATCTTCTTTCCTGTAAGCTCCTTGTTATCATCTACAATACCTATTATATTATACTGCTGTGCTATTTCACCACTTAAAGTTGCATTATTAACCTCTTTAAGAATAATTTTACCTGCTCTTCCTGCACCTACAAGTAAGGTTCTCTTGCCGGCATTAACCTCGCCAACCTTTACCAACGTTAAAAACGTTGTTCTAAAGGCTAATCTAAATACAATAATACATATTGTTGAAATAATGTACTCTAATATAAGAAACGAATAAAAGCTCTTCATAGAACCGTAGATTTCAAAAAAATCAAACAGCGATAATATAGCAACCATTAATACACCAACAGCTGTACCCAAAACGCAAGAAAAATAATCCTTTATATTAAAATATCTCCACATTTTGGTATATGCACCACATAACCATAATGCCATAAAAGTAAACATTATAGTTAAAAAGGTCTGTTTAGTTAAATTGTATGGCTGTAACACCGTTAAATTAAATATAGAAAGTATATAGTTGGTAAATAATGCGGACACACCTATAATAAACATATCTGCCAAAGCCAATATAAACTTTCTAAAGCTAAACAGCTTTATCTTTTCTTTCATATCCATCCTCCCAAAAGCAAAACTCTCAAATTTTGCAAATATCTAAACTCTGTAAAACCAGAGCAATCTCCTATATATACCATATAAAAAATAAACATAAAACCATTGAACAAAATCGATAAAAACGTTCACACACGATTGTTATAATACCACAGTTTTTTAATTTTGAATAGTACCTTTATAAAATTTAGGTTAAAACGTCGAAAAAAATATATTTTAAACCCACAAATACTTATTTCTTTTACAAGTGCTATTTAAAGAGTAATCATTGAACCATATATTACTTATTTCATAGCTAATAAATCAAGCTAAATCAATTATCAAAAAGAATACTTTTCAATATATTTAATTTTAATCTATCCGTTTCAAATTATCATAACCTATAAAATTAATGAATATACTTACTGTGTAAACAAACACTGTCATAACACAAGGACAGGTATTTGAAAAGGAGAGATAATAATGGAATACAGCTTGTTGAAAAAGACGATTTCTGTTAAAGAGATTGTTTTTGACGGATGTTCAGAGCAACCGGTTGACCTTGACCTTACATTACCGGACTATTGTCCTGATATATTGCGTATATTAAAATGCAGGGTTACACCTAAAATTCTTACAAAGAGTATTTCGGGAGACAGATTAGATATAGAAGGGACAGCAGAAATAAAAATTCTCTACATAGACTCTATTAAAAAATCAGTAAGATGTAGTGACCACAACATCCCATTTTCTACATCATTTAATATGAAGCAAAGCCCCCAAAACGCAATTGTCACAGCAAAAGTAAAAACGGAATATATAAACTGTCGTGCATTAAGTCCTCGCAGACTTGATATTCACGGAGCTTTTTCTGTTTGTGCAAAGGTTATTTGTAAGTCTGATAAAGAATTTCCTGTTTCTATTGATGAAGAGAATGTACAGATAAAAGGAAACAATGTAAATATATCTGCACTAGTGGGTATGGGACAACAACAGTTTATTCTCTCAGATACTGTAACTCTTGGTGCTGAAACATCAAATATAGAATCTATTTTAAAAAGCGATGCAACAATAATAAAAGGTGAATGTAAGGCTATAAGCAACAAGGTTATGGTTAAAGGTGATGTTAATATACGTGTACTTTATCTGGCAGACCTTAACACAGGTGAAACAAAGATTTTTGACTACACTCTCCCCTTTAATGAAATACTGGATGCTGACGGAGTGGACGAAAATTGCCTATGTATAACTAACATTGAGCTTGTAAATCATATCGTTAATATAAAATCTGATTATTCAGAGTCAAATAAAGCTGTAACCTTTGAAATCAAGCTTTCAGCTACTGCTCTTGGTTACGGCACACAAGAAATCGAACCAATAGACGATGCTTATTCTACTGACTATGACCTTAATCTTGTATATAGCCAAACACAGCTTTCAAATATTGAAAAAACATATAGCGAAAATTGTATTACAAAGGCTACTGTAGAGGCAGGCTGTGACAACATTCTTTCTATTTCAGATCTATGGTGTGAGCATTGCAGTACTACAACCTTTATAGAAGACGGCAATCTGCTTATAAAAGGTAAGCTTAATATGTGTATACTAGCTAAAAACAGTGAAAATATGCCATTTTATTCCGAACGTGCAATAGAATTCACTTATCCTATTTCGCTGTCAGAGCCTGATATATCAGCAGAGGTAGACGGTATAGTTCAATCTATAAGCTACAGAATAAATGGCAGTAATTCAATAGATTTCAGAA
>JAXJQK010000147.1:0-3292 GCA_036311185.1 Acutalibacteraceae bacterium
ATGCTCTGTTGTTAGTGGAATATCATAAGCTACCTTAGGGCAATCTGCCTTTGTAGCAAATACATTCTCAAGCTTACCTGTCCAAGTAGCAATAAGCTCATCAATATCAAGAGTAGCACACTTTATATCAATTACAGAATTTGCAGTTGTAGTACCAAGTGTATAAGCAAGTACATTGCTGTCAAGCTCTGCACCGTCTGCAAGCTCTACAACCAGTGAACCACTTAGTGGAGCAAATAGCTCTTCCTCTGTTAGCTCGTGGTCAAATGTAAAGCCGATCTTGTTACCAAAGCACATTCTGGCAACTGTTGCAGCTGCACCACCCTCACGAACAACACTTGCAGAAAGCACCTTACCGTCAGCCATTAGAGCATATACAGCATTGTACATCTTCTTTAGGTCGTCCCAAATTGGCATTTGGGTTTCTTTATTAACAGGTACAGGAATATAAAGTACCTTTGAACCAGCATTCTTAAATTCTGCTGAAATTGTCTTAGAAGCCTTTGTCATTGCTACTGCAAAGCTTACAAGTGTTGGTGGTACATCTAAATCCTCAAATGAACCAGACATACTATCCTTACCACCGATTGAAGGAATACCTAGGTTAATCTGAGCTGTCATAGCACCTAGAAGTGCAGCAGCAGGCTTACCCCAACGCTCAGCCTTATCGTATAGTCTTTCAAAATACTCCTGGAATGTTAGTCTTGCTGTAAGTGGATCTGCACCGATTGCAAGTAGCTTTGAAAGTGACTCAACTACTGCAAATGCTGAACCATGGAATGGTGACCAACGAGATACACCAGGGATAAAGCCAAAGCTCATTGCTGTTGCGTCATCAGTTTCGCCCTTCTCTAGTGGAATTTTAGCAGCCATAGCGTCCTGTGGAGTAAGCTGATATTTACCACCAAATGGCATAATAACAGTAGCTGCACCAATACTTGCGTCAAATCTCTCACCAAGTCCAATTTGTGAGCATACCTCTAAACGAGATAGGTTAGCCTTAAATGCATCTGCCTTACTCATACCAGCTAGTGCCTTTGGAGCCTGTGTACGATAGTTTTCGTCAGCGTTTGGAGCTGTGATATAAGCCTGAGAAACCTGTGTAACACCGTTAGTATTTAGGAATGCTCTGCTTAGGCTTACTATTGTGTCACCCTTCCAAGTCATTGTAAGTCTTGGATTTTCTGTAACCACTGCAACAGCAGTAGCCTCTAGGTTTTCAGTATGAGCATACTCAATAAATTTATCTACATCTTTAGCCTCTAGTACAACAGCCATTCTTTCCTGTGACTCAGAAATTGCAAGCTCTGTACCGTCAAGACCCTCATATTTCTTTGTTACCTTGTCTAGGTCAACTGATAGTCCGTCTGCAAGCTCACCAATAGCTACGCAAACACCACCAGCACCAAAGTCGTTACAACGCTTGATAAGTGTAGAAACAGCACTGTTTCTGAACAAACGCTGAATTTTTCTCTCTGTAGGTGGGTTACCCTTTTGAACCTCTGCACCACAGGTTTCGATTGATGACTCTGTATGTGCCTTAGAAGAACCAGTTGCACCACCACAGCCGTCACGTCCTGTTTTACCACCAAGTAGAACGATAACATCACCAGCAGAAGGAACGCCACGAACTACGTTTGACTTTGGAGAAGCACCGATTACAGCACCAATCTCCATTCTCTTTGCAACATAGCCTGGGTCGTAAAGCTCTACAACCTGACCAGTAGCAAGACCAATCTGGTTACCATATGAGCTGTAGCCAGCTGCTGCACCGGTTGTAATCTTACGACTAGGTAGCTTACCTTGCATTGTATCCTTAAATGCAACTGTTGGGTCACCACTACCTGTAACTCTCATAGCCTGATATACATAAGAACGACCTGATAGTGGGTCACGGATAGCACCACCAAGACAAGTAGCAGCACCACCAAATGGCTCAATTTCTGTTGGGTGGTTATGTGTTTCGTTCTTAAACTGAACAAGCCACTGCTCTGTAACACCATCAATAGTTACAGGAACCTCGATAGAGCAAGCATTGATTTCATCGCTTACATCAAGGTCAGGAATCATACCTCTTTTTCTTAGTAGCTTCATACCAGCAAGAGCCATATCCATTAGTGATACATCTCTGTCGCTGTCTTTGCCATAAACCTCTTCTCTTGCGTCATAGTACTCTTTAAGAGCAGATTCTATAACAGAGGTTAAAGCACTTTTCTCTATTTCAATTTTTTCCAATCTTGTTAGGAATGTTGTGTGTCTGCAATGGTCTGACCAATATGTGTCGATTACTCTTAGCTCTGTAACTGTTGGGTTACGCTTTTCTTCATCTCTGAAGTAATCACGACAGAACTTAAGGTCACTTAATGTCATAGCAAATCCCATTGAGCTGTAATACTCAGCCATTTCGTCATCGCTGAATGTAATAAAGCCCTCAACATCTGCAACCTTGTCAGGAGCAACTACTGGAATATCTAGTGTTTCTGGCTTTTCCATAGAAGCCAAACGAGATTCCACTGGGTTAATCATATAGTTCTGAATTTTAACAAATTCTTCGTCTGTAATATTACCCTTTACAGCTACAACCTTAGCACTTAAAACATTAGGGCGTTCACCCTGTGTAAGTAGCTGAGCACACTGTGCAGCACTGTCTGCACGCTGGTCGTACTGGCCAGGAAGATACTCCATAGCAAAAACCTTCCAGCCTGCATCTACAGGAAGTGTTTCATCATAAACATTGTCCTGATTAGGCTCTGAAAAAACTATAGTTTTAGCCTTATCAAGCTCTTCACTTGATAAACCTGAAATATCGTAACGGTTTACAAGTCTTAGCTCCTCTAGTGATGTTAAGCCAAGATTATTCTTTAAATCCCACAATATCTGAGAAGCCTCAACATCAAAGCCGTTTTTCTTTTCCACAAATATTCTTACTACCTGTGACATTAAAAAACCATTCCTTTCAATAAAGAAAATTATTTCAAATTCATAGTCATTTATATAGATTTCTTACCACATAAACTACATAGATTAATTCTATCATAAATTGTCGTTTTTTACAATGGTTTGCAAGTATATGAAAACAGAAAATAAAAATATAAAAAATTGTTTTACCCTCTTGACTTTTATTTGTGATTAATGCTATAATAATTAAGCTGTAAAGTAACACTATAATTTAATAGTTGGTATTGATGACGCTGAGGGTCCACCTGTTCCCATCCCGAACACAGAAGTTAAGCTCAGTAGTGCCGAAAATACTTGGCTGGTAACGGCCTGGAAAAATAGGAAGATGCCAACA
>JAXJQK010000148.1:0-12520 GCA_036311185.1 Acutalibacteraceae bacterium
GCTTAGTGAAACTCTTCCTGAATATATGATTCCATCATATATGATGCAGATAGAGGTAATTCCGATTACTAAAAACGGAAAGCTTGATAAACGTGCTTTGCCTGATATAGAGTCAAAAACAACCAGAGAATATATAGCACCACGTACAGAATCAGAAAAAGTAATCTGTGAAATATTCAGAGAGATACTAGGGGCAGAAAAGGTTGGAATAAACGACGGATTCTTCGAGCTAGGAGGACACTCACTAAGAGCGACAAGACTTGTAAATAGTATTGAAGTAAAGCTAGGAGCAAAGGTAGCACTTAAAGATGTATTTTTGAATACAACACCTGAACAGCTTGCAAAAATTGTTGATGATTCAACAGATGAAGAATATGTGTCTATTCCAAAGGCTGAGGAAAAGGAATATTATCCAATGTCTTCAGCTCAAAGAAGAACATATCTAATTCAGCAAATGGAGCCTGAAGCAGTTACATATAATATGTCACAGAGTATAAAGCTTAAGGGTGAAGTATATCCAGAAAAATTAAGGTCTGCATTACAAGAAATGACAGACAGACATGAAATTCTAAGAACAGTATTCCTTACAGTTGATGGAGAATGTGTACAGAAAATATTACCTAAGGTTGAAGCAGATTTTGAGTATGTTTTAGAAAGCACTCAAAGTGACGAGGAAATGTACAATAAGTTTGTAAGACCATTTGATTTGAGCAAGGCTCAAAATGTAAGAATAAAGTTGGTTAATCGTAATGAATATCATTTGTTGCTTATAGATATGCACCATATTGTAAGTGACGGAATGAGTGAAAATACCTTTACCGAGGAACTTATTGCATTGTATAACGGTGAAAAGCTTGAACCTCTTACACATCAGTTTAAGGATTACAGCGAATGGATGAGAACAAGAGATTTAAGCTCTCAAAAAGAGTACTGGGTAAATGAGTTTAGTGATGAAATCCCTGTTCTTGATATGCCACTTGATTATACAAGACCACAGATGCAAAGCTATAACGGAGCATCTGTAAATAAGGTAATAGATGAAGAAGTATCAAAGTCATTAAATGAACTATCACAAAAGACAGGAGCAACACCATATATGATCTTCCTGTCAGCATTGATGATAATGCTTGGTAAGTATAGCAGACAAGAGGATATAGTAGTAGGTAGTCCAATAAGTGGAAGAACACATAAGGATACCGAAAAAATGCTCGGAATGTTTGTAAATACACTTGCAATGAGAGGTAGACCAGAGGGTGATAAGAAGTATTCAGATTTTCTTGAAGAGATTAAGATAAGTTGTTTGAAGGCTTATGAAAATCAGGAATATCCATTTGAAGAGCTTGTTGAAAATGTAGATGTAAACAGAGATATGTCAAGAAGTCCATTGTTTGATGTTATGCTTGTAATGCAGAATAACGAGGAAACAAATGGAGAATTATCCAATATTGAAATGTCTGATGCATCTTCAAATAGCAATATTGCGAAATTTGATTTAGATTTTACTGTTTTGGAATCGGATAAAAAGTTTGCTATAACTCTTGATTATTGTACAGATTTATATAAAAAGGAAACTGCTGAAAAACTTTTAAAACATTATGAATTGTTGTTAAAAAATCTGATATTGTCAACAGATTCAAAAATAAAAGAATTTGAAATGATAACAGCAGAGGAAAAAGATTTAATCTTCAGCTTCAACGCAACAGAAAAATCATACCCAAGTGAAAAAACAGTTGTAGAAATGTTTGAAGAGCAGGTAGAAAAGACACCTGAAAACACAGCAGTAATATTTGAAGGAAAGTCAATAACATATAAAGAGCTAAATGAAAGAGCAAATGTTATTGCACATAAGCTAAGAGCAGTAGGGGTAAAGCCTGATGACTTAGTAGCAATCATAGCAGAACGTAGTATCGAAATGATAATCGGTATATACGGAATTATCAAAGCTGGTGGAGCATATGTGCCAATAGATCCTACCTATCCAAAGGAAAGAGTAGAGTACATAACAAAGGATTGTAGCACAAAGGCAGTATTGGTTTACAGCAGTGAAAATGATATAGATGTATCTGAACTGCAAGAGAGTGTAACAGTAATCAATCTTGCAGATGAAAGCTCATATATTGACGGTAATGCAGAAAATCCTGAGAGAGTAAATACACCAAATGATTTAATATACTGTATTTACACATCAGGAACAACAGGACAGCCAAAGGGGGTAATGAACCGTCATACAGGCTTGATAAACCGAATAATGTGGATGCACGACAGATATCCACTTAGCGAAACAGGTAAGATATTACAAAAAACAACATATACCTTTGACGTATCTGTATGGGAGATTATCTGGTGGAGCCTAGTAGGAGCAAGTGTAGTAATGCTTGTACCTGGTGGAGAGAAGGATCCGGAGATAATAAGCAGAACAATTATAGATAACGAAATAACAACTCTGCATTTTGTACCATCAATGCTGAATATGTTCCTTGCATATTTGGAGGATAATCAGAATATAGCAGATGAAATGGTATCAATAGAGCATATATTCGCCAGTGGTGAGGCATTACCAAAAGAAACAGTACATAAAATGTATGAAATCTTAGGTAAGCATAAAAATCTATTGTTATCAAACTTCTATGGTCCAACAGAGGCAAGTATAGACGTAACATATTTCGATTGTTCAGCAGATGATAAGATAGTACCTATAGGTAAACCAATTTATAACACAGGCATATATATTCTTGACGGATTAAAGCTATGTGGAGTTGGAGTACCAGGTGAATTATGTATAGCAGGAACAGGACTTGCAAGAGGCTATCTGAATAAACCAGAGCTTACAGCAGAAAAGTTTATAGACAACCCATATGCAGAGGGTAAGCTATACCGAAGCGGTGACCTTGCAAGATGGATGCCTGATGGAAATATAGAATATCTGGGCAGAATAGATGAGCAGGTAAAAATCAGAGGCTTTAGAATTGAGCTTGGTGAAATCGAAAGTAGAATTAAGAAAATCGAGGAAATAAAGGATAGTGCAGTAATAGTACGTTCAGACAAGGGTGGAGATAAAGCAATTTACGCATATTACACAAGTGATGTTGAAGTAAATGCAATTGATATTCGTAAAAAGCTTAGCGAAAATCTTCCTGAATATATGGTACCATCATATATGATGCAAATAGAGGCGATTCCTGTAACTAAAAACGGAAAGCTTGATAAACGAGCTTTACCAGAGATAGAGTCAAGAACAACTAGAGAGTATGTGGCACCACGCACAGAATCCGAAAAGGTAATTTGTGAAATCTTCGGAGAGATACTTGCAGTAGAAAAGGTTGGAATAAATGACGGATTCTTTGAGTTAGGTGGACATTCACTAAGAGCAACAAGACTTGTAAATAATATTGAAGCAAGACTGGGAGTAAAGATAGCTCTTAAAGATGTATTCTCACATACAACACCTGAACAGCTTGCAAGAATTGCTGATGGCTCAACAGGTGAAGAGTATGTACCTATTCCAAAGGCAGAAGAAAAAGAATATTATCCAATGTCATCTGCTCAGAAGAGAACATACTTAATTCAGCAAATGGACCCTGATGCAATTACATATAATATGCCACAGAGTATGAAGCTTGAGGGTGAGGTATATCCTGAAAAGTTAAAGTCTGCATTACAGAAAATGACAGACAGACACGAAATTCTAAGAACATCATTCCTTACAATTGATGGAGAATGTTTACAGAAGATATTACCAAGTATCGAAGCAGATTTTGAGTATGTTTCAGAAAGCACTAAGAGTGACGAAGAAATATACAACGAGTTTGTAAGACCATTTGATTTGGATAATGGTCAAACTGTAAGAATTAAATTGGTAAATAAAGGCGAATATCATTTGTTGCTTATAGATATGCACCATATTGTAAGTGATGGAATGAGTGTTGCTACATTCACAGAGGAGTTTATCGCACTTTATAACGATCAACATCTTGAACCTCTAACACACCAGTTTAAAGATTACAGCGAATGGATGAGAACAAGAGATTTAAGCTCTCAGAAAGAATACTGGGTAAATGAATTTAGTGACGAAATCCCTGTTCTTGATATGCCACTTGACTATACAAGACCACAGATTCAGAGTAGTAAGGGTTCAAATATTCAGAAGGTAATTGATAAGAGCATTACAGATTCAATCAACGCATTATCACAGAAAACAGGAGCAACACCATATATGATCTTCTTGTCAGCAATGATGATAATGTTAAGCAAATATAGTAGACAGGAAGATATAGTAGTAGGTAGCCCTATAAGCGGAAGAACACATAAGGATACCGAAAAAATGCTCGGAATGTTTGTAAACACACTTGCAATGAGAGGCAAACCAGAGGGAAATAAGAAGTATTCTGATTTCCTTGAAGAAATTAAATCAAGCTGTCTAAAAGCTTATGAAAATCAGGAATATCCATTTGAAGAGCTTGTTGAAAATGTAGATGTAAACAGAGATATGTCAAGAAATCCATTGTTTGATGCATTTTTGGTATTACAAAACAATGAACAGGTTGATAAAAAGCTATCTGAAACAGAGATTTCTGAAATTGACGAGGTAACTACAATATCTAAATTTGATATTGAAATCAGTATAGCTCCATATAACGATAGCTATATGATTATATTGGGTTATTGCTCTGATTTATATAAAAGAGACACTGCTCAAAGAATGTTAGAGCATTACGAAGTATTGTTGAATAAGCTTACAATGTCATATGAATCAAAAATCAACGAAGTTGAAATGATTACTGAAGAGGAAAGAAATATTGTATGTAACGAATTTAATGATACATATGTAGATTATCCTAATAACTTCACAATGATAGAGATGTTTGAGGCTCAGGTTGAAAGAACTCCAGATAACATTGCAGTTGTTTATGAAGATGACAGTATAACATATAGAGAGCTTAATAATAGAGCTGAAATTCTCGCAAGAAAGATTGCGGAATATGATGTAAAGCCAGATACCTTTGTAGCTTTGATTTCAGAGCGTGGTATTAATATGATTGTTGGTATAATAGGTGCAATGAAATCAGGTGCTGCATATATTCCAATTAATCCTTCTACACCTAACGAGAGAATTCAGTATATGCTTAAAGACAGTAAGCCAAAGGTAGTATTAACTTATAAAGCTCATATCGAAACAGATATACCTGTACTGGATATATCAGATATTGATAGCTGGGAGGTTGATGAAACCTTAGAGATTGAACCTTCAAAGCCTGAAAATCTTATCTATTGTATTTACACATCAGGAACAACAGGTAATCCAAAGGCGGTAATGGTTGAGCATAGAAATGTTCTATCTGATTTCTATCAATTTATCAACAAATTCTCAATTTCAGATAAAACGGTTTCATTACAGCAAGCATCATTTGCTTTTGATATGTTTGTTGAAGAATTTTACCCTACAATATGCAGTGGTGGTAAGGTTGTAATTGTTCCGGTTGATATGGTACCTGATGTTGAAAGACTTTGTGATTATATAGATAAAAACAAGGCAACACTTGTTCATGTTTCACCACTTCTTGTTAGCGAAATAAACAGAAGCTATAAATTGGATTCTGTAAAAACTTACATTATAGGTTCAGATAAGCTTAAATATGAATATATTGATAATATTCTTAAAACTGATACAGCTGTATGGAATGCATATGGTCCTACCGAAACAACAGTAATCGAAACTGCTTTATGTATTAAAGGATATGGAAAGGATAGTCCTGTATATAATAATTGTGTTTCAATTCCAATAGGTAAGCCAATTGATAATAGTGCAGTATATATCCTAAACGGCAATGAATTATGTGGTATAGGAATACCAGGTGAGCTTTGCATAACAGGCTTGGGTGTAGTAAGAGGATATATGAACAATCCTGAACTTACAGCTGAGAAGTTTGTGGACAATCCATTTGGTGAGGGCAGAATGTACAGAACAGGAGACCTTGCAAAATGGTTGCCAGATGGAAATATTGATTTTATGGGAAGAATTGATGATCAGATCAAGATTAGAGGCTTTAGAATTGAGCTTGGCGAGATTGAACATAGAATCAAAGAAATTTCTGAAGTAGATGATTGTGCAGTACTTGCTCGTGCAGATAAGTCTGGTGAAAAAGCAATTTATGCATATTATACGGCTACAAGAGAAATTGAGGTTTCTGAGGTAAGAGATAAACTTAGTGAAACTCTTCCTGAATATATGATTCCACCATATATGATGCAAATTGAAGCAATGCCTATTAATAGAAATGGTAAGCTTGACAGAAGAGCTTTGCCTGATATTGTTTCTATGGCAATAAAAGATTATGTTGAGCCAACAACAGAGATAGAAAAGCTAATATGTAAATCATTCTCTGAAATTCTTGGAATTGAGAAAATAGGTATTAATGATAGCTTCTTTGAGCTTGGCGGTGACTCAATTAAGGCGATAAGAATTATTTCAAAGCTTAGAAATGCTGGTTATAATGTAACTGTTAAAGACATAATGGGTGGAAAGACTGTTGAAAAGATAGCGTCATTGGCAAAGATTAACTCTGAAATTCAAATGTATGAGCAGGGAGAAGTAACTGGTAAGGTTGAAAATACTCCTATTATTGAATCTTTTGCTAAGAGTAATTACGCTAAGGCTGAGCATTATAATCAGGCTATGATGTTTAATGTTAGCCATATTGAAAATGACATTATTAATATGGCTATAAAAGAACTGATTAAACATCATGATATATTAAGAGCTGTATATAAAAATGGTGAACTTGAAATACGTTCATTCGCTGATAGCAGAGAGCTGGATTTCTATGAATTTGATTATAGCGGATATGAAAATCCTTATGATGCTATTGAGCAGAAATGTACAGAAATACAGGGAAGTATAGATTTAGAAAATGGATTACTTATAAAGGCAGCAGTATTTAAGGTTTATGCTGAAAAGGTAATGATGATATGTGTACATCATCTTGCAGTTGATGCGGTATCATGGCATATAATTTCAGAAGACTTTGAAACTGTAATTGAACAGCTTGAAAATGGTAAAGACATTAAGCTTCCTGATAAAACAGCATCATTCGTTGAATGGAGTAAAAAGCTTAAAGAGTATGGCGAAAATATTCCAAAATCTGAAAAGGATTATTGGAATAAGATTGCTGACTTACAGTCCGGACAATTAAAAAGTGATGATGTTTCTGATAACAATGAGATGTCAGAGAGTTCAATAGAATTGTCTGAAGAAGTAACAAGAAAGCTTCTTGATAATTATGCAAATGTTT
This sequence comes from Acutalibacteraceae bacterium, assembly GCA_036311185.1. Classification (GTDB taxonomy): domain Bacteria; phylum Bacillota; class Clostridia; order Oscillospirales; family Acutalibacteraceae; genus CAG-964. The sequence goes on from JAXJQK010000148.1 coordinate 7,290, forward strand.
CAAATGCTAAAATTGACGAGGTGCTTTTAAGTAGTCTTGCAATGGCAGTAAGAAAGCTTACAGGACAGGATAAGCTTACAGTATCTCTTGAAGGACACGGAAGAGAAGATGCTTTAGAACTGTCTGTTGATAGAACTGTAGGTTGGTTTACTTGTATTTATCCTGTAGTGTTAGAGTGCAGTGACGATATTAAGGAAAATATAATTAGCACTAAGGAAATAATGAGAGGTGTTGAAGCACACCGACTTAGCTATGCTTATGCTAAAAATGAACAGGATAGCTTTACAGGTGATATTTGTTTCAACTATCTCAGTGAATTTAGCACAGATAAAGAAAGTCTTACAGATAAATATTCAGCAGGTACATCTATTGCTGTTGAGAATAATATCGGTAAAGAAATTAGTGTTGACGGTGGTGTACTTGATGGAAAGCTGATGTTTGGAATTTCAAGTATCAGATTTACTCAGGAATTTATTAATCGTCTGGCGGATGAATTTACTAAAGCAATTGTTAATTTGGCTGAATATTGTGCAGATAATTCGATAGATGAGAAAACAGCAAGCGATTATGGCGTTTATGATATGACTGTAAAAGAATTTAGATTAATGCAGTCAGAGCTTAAAGGCAGTGTAGATAAGATTTATGGTCTTACTCCACTTCAGGAGGGTATGTTGTTCTATAATCTACAAAGCGAGCAAACAACAAGTTATGTGTTGCAAGAAGTATTCAAGATTTCTATGTCGATGAATATTGAAAATATTCAAAAGGCACTTGCTTTGTTAAGCTATCGCTATGAAGTACTTAAAACTGCGTTTATCAGCAAAAATGTTGTAAATCCAAAACAGGTTGTTTATACTGAAAGAATACCTGAATTTGAATGTATAGATGCTAATGCAAATGAAGTAGCAACAATTGTTCATAATGATTTAGTAAGAGGCTTTGACCTTGAAAACGATACTTTACTAAGAGTAAAACTTATTCGTCTTGGTGAAAATGAGTGTAAGATAATATGGACAATGCACCATATTATTACTGATGGTTGGTGCTTGCAACTATTGTTTAACAAATTTATGGAATATTATGTAAGTCTTGAAAAATCAACATTTGAAGAGATTAAACATAATATTGAATCAGAAAAAGCAGAACAGGGAGAATTTAGCGAATATATAGGCTGGCTTGAAAAGCAGAATCCTGAAAAGGCAACTCAATATTGGAAGAATTTGCTTGCAGGATATGAAAATACAACAGAAGTTAAGCCAATGTTAATTCCAGAGCCTTGTGAAAGCCAGATGAACAGAGTTGTTGTAAGTATGACAACAGATGTTACAGAAAATCTGATTAAGCTAGCAGAACTTAACGATACTACAATAAGCAATACTCTTGAAACTGCTTGTGGTATAATGCTTCACAGATATATAGGCAGTAATGATGCCGTATTTGGAAAGGTAGTTTCTGGACGTAATGCAGAAATAAATGATATTGACAATATTGTTGGATTATTTATTAATACAATTCCTGTACGAGTAAATGCAGAAGAAGAAATTACTGTTTCTGAGCTTTTGAAAAAACAACAAAAGCAAAGCAATGCAAGCTCAGATTACGATTACTGTTCATTAGCAGATATACAAAGTCTTACTCAGCAGGGTGCTGATCTGATAAAGGTAATATATGTATTTGAAAACTATAATTCAGGCTTGAATACTCAAGAAGGCTCTGAAAATGAACTTCAACAAGCAGTTTCAGCCGAGGAATCAAGAGAACAGACTACATATCCAATTTCAATTTCAGGATATATTGAGGATGGACAGCTTTGCGTAGCTGTAATGTACAATCCTAATGAATATTGTGAAAATGAGATAAATATTATGCTTGCACATCTTGAAAAGATTTGTGAGGAAATGTCATTATATCCAGATAAGCCTGTAAACAAGCTTGATTCAATAACACAGTATGAAAAAGATTTAATTTTTGGAAGCTTTAACGATACATTGGCTGAATATCCAAAGGATAAGACAGTAGTTGATTTGTTTGAAGAGCAGGTTGCAAAAACTCCTGATAAGATAGCTGTTGTAATCGAAAATGAAAGTATTACATTTAAAGAGCTTGACGAAAAGGCTAATATTCTTGCAGGAAAGCTAAGAAAACTTGATATTCATACAGATGAGTTTGTTTCAGTAATTACAGAGCGTAGTATTGAAATGATTATCGCCATTATAGGTGTTATTAAGTCGGGTGCAGCATATATTCCTATTAATCCAAATACACCTGACGAAAGAATACAGTATATGCTTAACGATAGTTCATCTAAGGCTGTACTTGTATATAAAGCAAATATTGAAACAGAAATTCCTGTACTTGATTTGTCAGAGGATAATTTCTGGGATGATAAGTGCTTTGATAATAGTGAAACAGCGGGAACAAATAACCTGATATACTGTATCTATACATCAGGTACAACAGGTAAACCAAAAGCTGTAATGGTTGAGCATAGAAATGTAGTTGCAGATATTGCACAGTTTACAAGAAGATTTTCAATAGACTCAGAGGTTAGGTCTTTACAGCAAGCATCATTTGCATTTGATATGTTTGTTGAAGAGTTTTATCCTGCAATATGTAATGGTGGTACGGTGTATATTGCTCCGGCAGATATGGTTCCTGATGCTGAAAGACTTTGTGACTATATCAATAATAATAAAATTACATTGGTACACATTTCTCCATTGCTTATAAATGAGGTTAACAGACTTAATAACATAAGTACTGTTAAAACACTTATTGTCGGAAGTGATAAGCTTAAGCTTGACTATATAAGCAATATTATTAAGGGCGAGACAGAAATCTGGAATGGTTATGGCCCTACAGAAACTACTGTTGTTGAAACCTCATTCCTAATAAAAGAAAGAGGTAAAAACGGTAAGGTGCATAATAATTACACAGCTGTTCCAATAGGTAAGCCTGTTGATAATAGTGCAGTTTATATACTTAATGGAGATAAGCTGTGCGGAATAGGTATTCCTGGTGAGCTTTGTATAACAGGTGATGGTGTTACAAGAGGTTACCTGAATATGCCTGAGCTTACTGCAGAGAAGTTTGTTGATAATCCATTTGGAGAAGGTAAGATGTACCGAAGCGGTGACCTTGCAAAATGGTTGCCTGACGGAAATATTGGCTTCCTTGGAAGAATTGATGATCAGGTTAAAATCAGAGGTTATCGAATTGAATTGCAGGAAATTGAAAAGCATTTCAAAAAGATTGATGGAGTAATAGATGCAGCTGTTATCGCAAGAGAAAACAGTAACGGAGAAAAGAGCCTTTATGCATATTATGTGGCTGAATATGAGGTTGAGTCAGTAGTTGTAAGTAAAGAGCTTGCAAAGTATGTTCCTGCATATATGATACCTCCATATATGATGCAAATTGATGCAATGCCTATGAATAGAAACGGAAAGCTTGACAGAAGTGCATTGCCGGTTATTACAGTTAGAACTGAAAAAGAATATATTGAACCAAGAACCAAAACAGAAAAAATTGTATGTAATATGTTTGCTGAAATTCTTGGAGCAGAAAAGGTAGGAGCAACTGATAACTTCTTTGATTTAGGAGGTCATTCACTCAGAGCAACAAGACTTGTAAACAGCTTGCAGGTTGAAACAGGTGTAAGAATAGCATTAAAGGATGTATTTGCAAATCCTACAGTTGAACAGCTTGCAGAAATAATTGATAACAATCAAAGTGGCGATGAGTACGAATCAATTCCTAAGGCAGCGGAAAAAGAGTACTATCCAATGTCATCATCACAGAAGAGAACATATTTGATTCAGCAGATGCAACCTGAAACTGTAACCTATAATATGCCTAATAACATTACGTTAACTGGTAATGTTGAGCCTGAATATGTAAAGTCAATTTTACAGCAAATGATTCAGCGTCACGAAATACTCAGAACACAATTCCTTATGATTGATGGTGAGCCTGTACAGAAAATTCTGGAAAGTAAAGAAGCTGATTTTGAATATGAAGAGTATTCAGATAAAACTGATGAAGAGCTTGTAGAAAGCTTTATAAAACCATTTAATCTTGAAAAGGCTCAGCTAGTAAGAATTAAACTGGTAAAACGTGATGGTTACTACTTGATGATTGTTGATATGCACCATATTGTTGGTGACGGTATGAGTATGAATACATTCATACGAGAGTTTACAGCACTTTATAATAAAGAAACTCTTGAGCCACTTACACATCAATTCAAGGATTATAGTGAATGGATGAATAGTAGAGATTTGAGCAATCAAGAAGAATACTGGGTAAATGAGTTTAGTGACGAAATTCCGGTACTTGATATGCCACTTGATTATACAAGACCTCAAGAACAGAGTTATGATGGTGAAATGATAACATCTGTTACAGGAAGTGAGCTTAGTAAGAAAATTAAGTCACTTGCTACATCAACAGGTGCAACTGAATATATGGTATTCCTTGCAGCAGCTATGGTTACAATTGCTAAGTATAGCAGACAGGATGATGTTGTTATAGGTAGCCCAATAAGTGGAAGAACACATAGAGATACCGAAACAATGCTTGGAATGTTTGTAAATACTCTTGCAATGAGAGGTAAGCCTGAGGGTGAAAAGAGATTTATTGATTTCTTAGATGAGGTAAAAGCTAAATGTCTAAAGGCTTACGAAAATCAGGAGTATCCGTTTGAGGAGCTTGTTGAAAACGTAAATGTTAATCGTGATCTTTCTAGAAATCCAATATTTGATGTAATGCTTGTATTACAGAATAACGAAAACGAAGAAATTAATCTGAATGATTCAGAATTATCTTCAATCGAATATCAAAGCTCTGTATCAAAGTTCGATCTTACATTCAATATTGAACAGGAAAAGAATAACTTTACAATAATATTGGAATACTGTACTGCATTGTTTAAGAGAGAAAGCTCAAAGCTCTTGTTAAAGCATTATATTGAGGTGCTTAACAATATTACAAATAATCCGGAAGCTAAAATCAATGAAATTTCAATGGTAACAGCAGAGGAAGAGCAGAAAGTAACTATTGAATTTAATGCAACAGAATTAGAATATAGCAAGGGCAAAACTATTGCAGAAATGTTTGAGGAACAGGTTGAAAAGACACCTGAAAACATTGCTGTGGTTTATGGAGAAGAAAAGCTTACATACAGAGAGCTTAACGAAAAGGCAAATGCACTTGCATATAAGCTAAGAGAA
>JAXJQK010000149.1:0-17796 GCA_036311185.1 Acutalibacteraceae bacterium
CCCAAGCCCTTTGCAACACCTGTGGTAAAGGCTGTTTTACCCATACCCAAGCCACCAAAAAGTGCTATTACCTCTGTACCATTTAAGCTCTGTGCTATTTCTTCGCCTATTTTAAGTGTGTCTTCATATGAATAGCTTTTGTAAACCTTACTCAAATTACTCACCTATCAGAATAAGCCTGAAATTACGCCGTTTTCGTCTACATCTATTCTCTCGGCTGCTGGCACCTTTGGTAAGCCTGGCATTGTCATAATATCACCTGTATAAACTACAACAAAGCCTGCACCGTTAGAAAGCTTTAAATCTCTTACAGTGATTGTATGACCTGTAGGTGCACCAAGTAAAGCAGGATTATCAGATAATGAATACTGTGTTTTAGCTACACATACTGGCAAGCTATTACCACCAAGCTCTACTATTTTAGCAAGTGCCTTTTCAGCCTGAGCTGTAAATATAACATCATCTGCACGATAAATTTCGTTTGCAATCTTCTTAACCTTTTCTTTTATAGTAAGATCAAGGTCGTATAAGGTGTTAAAGCTACTCTCTTTATCACAAGCCTTTACTACCTTTTCGGCAAGGTCTTTACCACCTTCGCCACCCTTTGCAAACATTTCTGCTGTTGCAAAGTCTGCACCCTTGTTGTAGCAATACTGACGAATAAACTCAAGCTCTTCTTCTGAATCTGTAATAAATTTATTTATAGCAACAACTACAGGCACACCGTATTTTCTCATATTATCTATATGAACACCAAGGTTTACTATACCCTTTTCAAGTGCCTCAAGATTTGCCTCTCCTACATTTGCCTTTGGTACTCCACCATTGTATTTCAATGCACGACAAGTAGCAACCAATACTATTGCGTTTGGCTTAATACCAGCATATCTACACTTTATATCAAGGAACTTTTCAGCACCAAGGTCAGAACCAAAGCCTGCCTCTGTAATACAGTAATCGCCAAGCTTTAACGCCAGCTTTGTAGCTCTTACAGAGTTACAGCCATGTGCGATATTCGCAAAAGGTCCACCGTGCATAACAGCAGGAGTACCCTCTAGTGTTTGTACAAGGTTTGGCTTAAGTGCATCTTTAAGAAGTGCTGTCATAGCACCGTTAGCCTTAAGATCCTTTGCATAAACAAGTGAACCGTCATATTTATAAGCAACAAGTATATCACCAAGACGCTTTTTAAGGTCTACAATGTCGTTAGCAAGACAAAGAATAGCCATAACCTCACTGGCAACTGTAATCTGGAACGAATCCTCTCTTGGTACTCCGTTTATTCTACCACCCAAGCCTGCAACTATAAATCTTAGCTCACGGTCATTCATATCAAGACAACGCTTGAAAAGAATTTGTATTGGATCTATGCCAAGCTCGTTACCCTGCTGAATGTGGTTATCAAGCATAGCACATAAAAGGTTATTTGCAGCTGTTATAGCGTGCATATCACCTGTAAAGTGAAGATTTATATCCTCCATAGGTAGCACCTGAGCATAACCACCACCTGCAGCACCACCCTTTATACCAAATACAGGACCAAGTGAAGGCTCTCTTAGTGCAATTACTGCATTTTTACCTATTTTAGCCATAGCCTCGCCTAAACCTGCTGTTACAGTTGTTTTTCCTTCTCCTGCTGGTGTTGGATTAATAGCAGTAACAAGAATAAGCTTACCATCTGGCTTATCATTTAGTCTGTCTGCAAGTGAATCATTCAGCTTAGCCTTATATCTTCCGTAAGGCTCAAGCTCCTCGTTTGTTATTCCCAGTTCATTTGCTACATCAACAATTGGTCTTAATGTAGCCTGCTGAGCTATTTCGATATCAGAAAGCAAAACAAACACCTCCAAGTAATTTTGCCATAATTATACCATACCACCGAGGTACAAACAAGTAAAAACAAAAATTTTGCATATCTTCCCCTATTCAAAATTTATATACTCAATTTTATATTTTAATATCAAAATAATATTTAATTGACTTTATACCTCACACATTTTATAATATACACAAATCAAAGCATTTTTCAAAATTCAAGGAGGTATTTTATGTATATTCTTACACAGAATAAGAAAACAATAGTAAAGTTTAGTCGTATTGAGCTTTCTTCAAATCTTACAATGAAAAAAGATGAAAAATATACACTTATCGCTCACTGCAACACATCTGCAAACTCTCTTTCTGACTCTATTATAATAGGTTTATACCCAAGCGAAGATGCTGCACTTAAAGAGCTACGAAACATTTTTGTGGCACTTAATGCAGAACAGCCTGTTTACGAGGTTAGATAATATTACACAAAAAGCCAACAGCATTTTTCAGCTGTTGGCTTGATTTTTGGCTTATTTTATTTATTCATAGCCTGTAATTTAGCATATATCTGATTTGCACACATATAAACATTACCGCCACCCATAGTCAGAATTAAATCTCCTGACTTTGCGTTTGCACATACGTATTCTGTAATTTCATCAAAGGTTTTTCTGTAAACACTACCATCTATCTTTGCACATAAATCCTCTGCATAGATATTATATGTGTTTGTTTCTCTTACAGGAAGAATTTCTGAAACGATAACCTCATCTGGAATTGACAATGCCTTTGCAAAATCATCAAGAAGCATAAATGTTCTTGAGAAGGTATGAGGCTGGAAGACTGCCCACACCTTGTTAAAACCCATTTCCATAGAAGCGTTAAGCACAGCTGTAAGCTCTGTTGGGTGATGTGCAAAGTCATCGGCTACTGTTATTCCGTTCACCTCGCCAAGAACCTCAAAACGTCTGTGAACTCCTGTGAATTTCTCTATACTTTCAGCAATCTGCTGTGGGCTTGCACCAAGATATAGTGCAACTGTAATTGCAGCCATTGCATTAAGAGCATTATGCTCACCAGGTACATTAAGCTTAATTCTTGTAAGAACCTCGCCCTTATGCATAAGGTCAAAGCTCTGCTTAATGCCACCGTCCTTTGTATAGTTAGCCATATAATAATCATTGTCAGGTGTTGTACCATAATAAAGCTTCTCAAGCTTTACATCAGCTGTACAATCACGACTGTTTTTATCGTCACCGTTAATTACAAGCAATTTGCCTGTTTGCTGTGAGAATTTATTAAATGAATTTTTAATATCATCAATATCCTTGAAAAAGTCCAGATGGTCTGCATCTACATTCAGAATTACTGAAATTGCAGGATGAAGCTGTAAAAATGTATTTACATACTCACAAGCCTCACAAACGATAATATCAGATTCACCAATCTTACTGTTACCACCCAGCATAGGTAGCTTACCACCTATAATTGCAGATGGATCCATATTACAGCCCATTAAAATCTGTGTAATCATAGCTGTTGTTGTAGTTTTACCGTGAGTACCTGAAACTGCTATGCTGTTTGGATATTTGTCTGTAACTACACCAAGCATTTCACTGCGTTCCATTGTCTTTATACCATTTTCTCTTGCAGCCACAAGCTCTGGGTTGTCTTGCTTTACAGCTGCTGTATATACAACCAAATCTGTACCCTCTATATTCTCAGCCTTGTGTCCCATATGTACGGTTATACCGTAGCTTTTAATTCTGTCTAGTGTGTCCGACTCATTACAATCTGAGCCTGTTATTGTGTATCCCTTAGACATAAGTATTTCAGCCAACGGGCACATACCCGAACCACCTATACCTATGAAGTGAATATTCTTTATATTTTCCAAAGCGTTTTTACTCATTATTTTACACTCCTATTAATTACAACAGTACCATTTTATTATATGGTTATTTTTGAAAAAAATAAATACCTTTATGAAAATTTGTGATATAATATACTTACACAAAAATTTTATAAGTTTTTTGGTACAAATTTAAGAGTAAAAGGGATATATAGTACTCTATTCAGAGGTATCTATATAAAGGATTGAAGAATATGAATCTTAAAAAGAATGAAATATATGAAACTACCATTACAGGAATGACAACCGAGGGTAGTGGTGTAGGCAGAATAAATGGTACAGCTGTATTCATAACAAATACAGCTGTAGACGATGTAATAAAAACAAAAATTATAAAAACATCAAAAAATTATGCTATAGGCAGACTTGAAGAAATCATAACACCGTCACCGTCACGAACAACACCAGACTGCGACTATTTCTCTCAGTGTGGTGGCTGTACTTACCGACACATAACCTACAAAGCTGAATGTGAAATAAAGCAACAGCGAGTTAAAGATGCAGTAACCAGAATAGGTGGATTTGAAAATCTTGAAATCAAACCTATTGTTGGTGGCAACAGTAGAAACCACTATCGAAACAAAGCACAATTACCTGTAGGGGTTGACAATAAAGGGATTTTTGTAATGGGTTTTTATGCCTATCACAGCCACAGAATAGTAAACAGCACAAGCTGTAATTTACAACCACCTGTATTTTCAGAAATCGGAGAAATCGTAAGACAATGGGCAACAGAAAATAAAATAACACCATATAACGAAGCAAACCACACTGGCTTACTTCGTCATCTGTATATCCGTCAGGCTGAAATCACAGGCGAAATTATGGTTTGCTTGGTTATTAACGGTAATTCAATTTCTCACACAGATATTTTAACTGAGAGATTAAAGAAGATTGACGGATTTAAAAGCCTACAGCTTAACATAAACAAAGAAAAAACCAATGTTATTCTTGGCAAAAAATGCGTAACACTATACGGTTGTGATTATATAACCGATGTATTATGTGGTCTTAAATTTAATATCTCTCCTCTGTCATTCTATCAGGTAAACCGTACACAGGCTGAAAAGCTGTATTCAATCGCACAGGCTTATGCACAGCTTAACAATGACGATGTTTTACTTGACCTATACTGTGGCACAGGCACAATAGGCTTATCAATGGCAAACAAAGTTAAAAAGCTTATAGGTGTTGAGGTTATACCACAGGCTATCGAAAACGCAAAACGCAATGCAGAGTTAAACAATATAACCAATGCAGAATTTATATGTGGCGACGCAACAAAAGCCTCTGAAACCTTAGAAAAAAGAGGCATTAAGCCAAGCGTAATCATAGTAGACCCCCCACGCAAGGGCTGTGACAAACAGCTTATCGAAATTATAAGCAATATGTCTCCAAGCAGAGTTGTATATGTATCGTGCGATAGTGCCACAATGGCAAGGGATATAAAAATCTTTAACGAATACGGCTACACCCCACAGGAAGTTACACCTGTTGATATGTTCCCAGGGACTAGTCATGTAGAGTGTGTTTGTTGGATGAATAATTCTTTAAAATAAACAAATTCAAACTAATAATATATTATAACCATATCAATATAAAAACATGGAGGAAATATATATGCCTAAGAACTCAAAATACGAAACATTAACTAAAAGAACAAAAAATATTGCTCTTCTTTGGAAAAACTCACATGGTTTTGCACCAGATTCTGTCACAAACAAGTTAGATATTGCTATGCTAGATTGGCAAAGTGAACTTACTAACGCTTTAAAAATTTGGATCGACAAAGGAATTAATATGACAACAGGAGAATTGATACTTGCTCGTACCAACATGGGTGCTATTGTTGAATCATGGCTAAAATTCTTTTTTTGCGTATACTATGAAGATTATATTAAATCTCCAATCACAAAAAATAATGGCGAAATAATAGATCCTGAAAATGCTACTTTTGATAAGCTGAAAAATTTCAGTTCAGATAAACTATGGAAAGATACTAATTCTGAAGAATATAAATTTGTTAATTCTATACAGTATAAACGAAATGCTATTCATTCTTTTAAATATAGAGATATTGGAACCCCTCAAGATTTTCTTGACGATATTGACAAACTATGTGATTTTGTGGAATTAATTTCAGATCACCTTCCTCCAATTGAAGATTATATAGATACATTTCCAAGTGGCTATATATTCAATGAATACTATGACTAATTTCTAGAGATTTTTCAAAACAAAAAGACTATAACCCTACCTCTTGGTAAGTTTATAGTCTTTTATATTTATCGGGATATTTTTATAGCTAATTTCAATTTAAAAATCATCTATAATTTCTACAATATTTAGAACGTCAGTTTCCTCTCCATCTTGCAAGTTCTAGGTACTTGATGAGGAATTTGAATTGTTAGGTGAGTTTGGTGAGCTTGATGAGTTTAAATATGCTCCTTTATTCGGAAGGCTTATAATAAAATACAAAAAGACCGATACTTATGGTAGATATATATTTAAAGCAAATACCATTTTAGATAAATGCACAGTAAAGGAGATTACACCTTGCTTATATAGTGGTGAAAGTTTCGAAGGATACGACAGAGTACATCTGCCATATCACCGTCTAGCTAGTATTTTTAGTAGAAAATTACAACCTACATATTATGAGGCGTTAAGGAAAATAACTGGAGTATATTGTCTTACAGATACTTGTACAGGAAAGCTCTATATTGGTTCTGCCACAGGCGAAGAAGGTGTTGCTCAAAGATGGGACAACTACCTTGATTCCAAACATGGTGGAAATAAGAAGTTAATTGCTCTGTACGAACAAGAGGGTGAAAAATATTTTGAGAAATATTTTCATTTCACTCTAATTGAATATTTTGGATTATCTTATGATCCAATTAAAATTTTAGAAAGAGAACAATATTAGAAAAAATGTTTTGACACCATTAAAAATGGTTATAACAACAATTAGCTTATTCAAATAAATCACATAAAACATTATAGGTCATTTCAAAAATTCAAAATACCTAATTCACTCAAAAATCGGGTAATTTCAAGAAAAAACTTGAAATTACCCGATTTTTAAATTTTCTATTTTTTAACAAGCTTTAAACTGTAGCCTTAGATTTTGTTTTAGCCTTTACCTTTTTAGCTTTAGTTGTATCAGTCTTTTGCTTTTCTAGTAGGTTTTCCTTTGCTACTGCAAGCATAAGCTTTATTCTGTTTTCCTGATTTACTCTTGTTGCACCAGGGTCGTAGTCTATTGCAACAATATTTGCCTCTGGGTTGATTTCCTTGATTTTTCTTATCATACCCTTACCACAAATGTGATTAGGTAGGCAACCAAAAGGCTGTGTACAAACTATATTAGGATAGCCACTCTCAGCAAGCTCAAGCATTTCAGCTGTAAGCAACCAGCCCTCACCCATTTTGTTGCCTAAGCCAATTACACCATCAACCAGATGTTTTAGGTGACTATACTTTCCTGGTGGAGTAAAGCCATACTTCTTTGCACACTCTATAATCAGCTGTTCCATACTCTCAAGATAATTATATAGTAGCTTTATAACAGCATACTTAGCCTTATTTCCGCCATATAGCTCAATATCCTGTAAACGGTTATCAACCTTAAACAATGCAAAGCCCATAATACCAGGTACACAAACCTCGCAATCCTGCTCATTCAAGAAAGCCTCAAGATTATTATTACCAAGTGGTGCATACTTAACATAAATTTCACCTACTACACCAACCTTAACCTTTGGTACGATATTGCGTTCTATCTTAGCAAATGAGCTTGCCATTTCATCAAGATTTTGTCTTTGCTGTTCCAGCTTAAAGCCCTTACCTGCTTTGAACTGATCAAGGATTTTTCCTATCCACTCATTAACAAGGCTCATACTTTCGCCCTTGTTAATCTCGTAAGGCTTTGTCTGATTACTTAACAGCATTAAAGTATCACCATAAACCAACGCACCAATTATCTTACGTATCATTGGAAGTGTAAGACTAAAGCCTGGGTTACTTTCAAGACCCGAAACATTAAGTGAAATTACAGGAACAAAATCAAGTCCTGCCTTTGCAAGAGCCTTTCTTAAAAGATGTATGTAGTTAGAGGCTCTACAGCCACCACCTGTTTGAGTTATCATAAGTGCTGTTTTGTGAAGGTCGTATTTACCACTTTGTAGAGCGTGTATAAACTGACCAATAACAAGCAATGCAGGATAACAGGTATCGTTATGAACATACTTTAAGCCAACCTGTGCAATTTCAGGACCGTCAGTTTCAAGTAGCTCTGTATTATATCCGTATTCATCGAATACACCCTTCATAATACGGAACTGAATGTTAGCCATCATTGGTAAAAGAATTGTGTATTCTTTTCTCATTTCCTTTGTAAACAGCAATCTGCCTGTTTTATCATATTTTAAAGTAGCCATATCAATTCTTCTCCAATTAATTCAGATTGTTTTTCTTTTTATCCTTCTGTTCTGCTATTGCAGCAAGTAAACTTCTTAATCTTATCTTTACAGCACCAAGATTTGTAATCTCGTCAATCTTAATCTGAGTGTAAATCTTGCCCTCTGACTCAAGAATTTCTCTTACCTCATCTGTTGTAATAGCATCTACACCACAGCCGAATGATACAAGCTGTACAAGATTTATGTCATCGCACTGTGCAATATAATGTGCAGCTGAATATAGTCTTGCGTGGTATGTCCACTGATTAAGTACAGATGATCTATATTTTTCTACCTTGTCAGAAATTACATCTTCAGAAATTATTGCTACATCAAAGCCAGAAATAAGTGTATCTATACCCTTGTTTATTTCAGGGTCTACGTGGTAAGGTCTACCTGCAAGAACGATAATTTCTTTTTTCTCGTTTCTAGCCTGATTTATAATAGCCTCGCCTCTTGCCTTTATCTTATTCATATGGCGATCATACTCAAGGTAAGCCATTTTTGCGGCGTTTTTAACCTCTTTTAATGTTATACCGTCAAAATATCCACTAAGTACCTCGTGTACCTTTTTAGGGAAATCCTTTTTACGGTGTACACCAAGATAGTCGTTTATAAACTTAACCTTTTTAATGTCCTTCATATTTGCATTGATAACCTCTGAATAGTACGCAACTACAGGACAGTTATAGTGGTTATCACTCTTGCCCTCGTCAAAGTTATAAGACAAGCAAGGGTAGAATATTGTATCAATACCATCATTAATCAATGACTGTATATGACCATGCATAAGCTTTGCAGGGTAACAAACAGTATCTGAAGGAATTGTTTGCTGACCAAGTGCATAAATCTTTCTGTTAGAAACAGGTGAGGTATGCACCTCAAAGCCTAGCTCTGTAAAGAAAGCGTGCCAGAATGGGAGCATTTCGTAAATATTAAGTCCTAAAGGCAAACCAATTTTGCCACGAGTACCTTCTTTTGGCTGGTATTCCTTCAAAAGTCTGAGCTTATACTCATATATATTCAAGGTTTCATCAGGCTTTTTCTGAGTAATAGGCTTTTCACAACGATTACCAGCTATAAATTTTCTACCATCAGAAAACTTATTAACAGTCAATCTACAATTGTTATTACAGCCACCACAGTTTATAACCTTAATTTCGTGAACAAATTCTTTAAGCTTATCTAATGTTATAAGTGTACTTCTGCCCTCTGTATACTTAGACTGTGCGTAGAGTGCCGCACCATAAGCACCCATTAGACCTGAAATTGTAGGACGAACTACCTTTACGCCCATTTCCTGCTCAAATGCACGAAGCACAGCGTTATTAAGGAATGTACCACCCTGTACTACAATTTTTGTACCTAGCTTTTTAGGGTCAGATACTCGTATAACCTTATACAAAGCATTCTTAACAACACTTAATGAAAGACCTGCTGAAATATCCTCAATAGTTGCACCGTCTTTCTGAGCCTGCTTTACTGAGCTATTCATAAATACAGTACAACGAGAGCCAAGGTCTACCGGTTGCTTTGCAAACAAGCCAAGCTTAGAAAATTCTTCTATATTATATCCAAGTGCATTTGCAAATGTCTGTAGGAATGAGCCACAACCAGATGAGCAAGCCTCATTCAAAAAGATATTGTCAATAGCACCATTATGTATTTTAAAGCATTTAATATCCTGACCACCAATGTCTATAACGAACTCAACATCAGGCATAAATTTCTTAGCCGCTGTAAAGTGTGCAACGGTTTCAACTATACCGTAATCAGCCATAAATGCATTTTTAATAATTTCTTCACCATAGCCTGTAACAGCTGAAGCCGCAATATATATATCAGGTGCTTTTTGATAAAGCTCTTCTAAAAACTCTTTTATTATAGGTACAGGGTTACCACTGTTTGACAAATAGCGTGATGTTAGCAACTCGCCATTTTCACCCATTACTACAGCCTTTACAGTAGTAGAGCCTGCATCTATACCTAAAAACGCTTTACCCTTATATGTAGTAAGCTCTTTTGTTTCTACCTGTGCTTTTTCGTGACGAGCGATAAATTCATTATAATCCTCTTGAGTTTTAAATAGCGGAGGATTAAACGCAAAGTTACCACTTCCACGGTAGTTATCTATTTCAGCTATAACCTTATCAAAGCTTACAGGATTTTCAGCACATAAAGCCGCACCACAGGCTACATAATAAAGTGAATTTTCAGGACAAATACCCTTTGTATCAAGCACCTTATCAAAGCGTTTTCTCAACTGCTCCATAAATGTAAGAGGACCACCAAGGTAAACAACCTGTCCTTCGATTTCTCTACCCTGTGCAAGACCAGCTACTGTCTGGTTAACAACAGCGGCAAAAATACTTTCGGCAATATCGCTTTTTCTTGCACCCTGATTAAGCAATGGCTGAATGTCTGTTTTAGCAAATACACCACAGCGTGAAGCAATAGTATATATTTTTTCGCTTGTAGCAGCCAAAGCGTTAAGCTCCTCTATAGGAACATTAAGCAATGTAGCCATTTGGTCAATAAACGCACCTGTACCACCAGCACAAGAGCCGTTCATTCTTACCTCCATACCACCTGTTAGAAATAGAATTTTAGCATCCTCTCCACCAAGCTCTATTACAACATCTGTTCCCGGAATAAAAGTATTTGTTGCTACTCGTGTAGCGTAAACCTCTTGTACAAAATCAATACCACAAGCTTCTGCAAGACCCATTCCGGCAGATCCTGAAATAGCAAGAGGTGAGTTATCACACTGAGGCACTGCTTTTTTCGCCTTTGCAAGCACGTCAGCAATTTTTTGTTTTATCTGTGAATAGTGGCGTTCATATGTGCTGTAAAGAATATTATTTTTTTCATCAAGCACAACACATTTTACCGTAGTTGAGCCTACGTCTAAACCTACTCTCATAGCAATCTCCTTAAAAAATTATCTTAGATTGATTTACAAAAAGATATAAAGTAAATTGTATATAATGCAATAAAATTTATGCTTCTATTTTAAATCTTACACTACATTATAGCACAGCAAAATTCAAAATAAAAGCATATAAAACGAAAAAAGTATTAATTTTTGAAGGATAAATTTTACCTTTTTACACAATAAATTCAACATAAAGACCCCCTTATCCTTTTATAGAATAAGAGGGTCTTATTGATTATATATAAATTTGAGGTTACGAGTTAATTAATGCTAAATATATAGTAAGCACTTCCTATATCGCGTTATAGCTATATTATTAATTTATACTATCATAGCAGACAAGCAAATGTCATTACCGTCTTCTGTTTTCTGACATTGGAATTGCATAGTTTTAGTTAAGGTTGAACCGTCTGTATAATTTGCAGTTACATCTACAGTGAAATTTTCAGCACTTTTGTTAAATTCGTCAATAAATATGTCTCTTACATCAAAGTCCCTTGAAGTAGAATCAAACTCATAAACCCCTATAAAGTCTTCTATCAAAAAAGAACCACAAAGTGGTATTTCTTCTTGGTACTCACCAGAATTTATACCTTTAGTGTCACCCTGAGGCTGCATATCATAATCAAAGGTACAAGCATTTACTCGCTTATAACCAGATCTATGAGTGTTAATATCCTTTCCGTCCATAAGCTGTTCCATAGTAAGAGCTTCATAATCTATAACACCCTCATAGTCACCTTTAATGTATAAGCAAGCGTTATCAGCTGAATAGGTTACACTTTCTATATTTTCACCAACACACTCTATATTAAAATCAAAGTTAGCACCTATTTCTTGTAGTTTAAAGCTTCCATTTTCAAATCTCATAGCTCCACCATTACCCTGACATTCAATCTTTCCTACCTGAATATACGTATCGTTATTAAGCTCTTCTGCATTAGCAGTAAGAATAAAAGGATTTTTAACGCTTTCATCTCTACCGAAAATGCTTACTGAACCTAATCCTATAACTATCGCCAAAGATGCTGCTATTGCACCTAAAGGCTTAATCCATTTTCTTTTTGCCTTTGCACTATTTAAGTTTATAATCTCTTCTCTTACCTCTGAACCTCTGATATTTTCAATACCTTTTTTAATTAATTCATCAGAAGCCTTTATTCTGCTTATTCCGTCAGTATAAATATTTTTCTTCATTACATTTCTCCTCCCTCTTCAAGTATTTTTTTAAGCTTTTTTCTTGCCCGTTGTAGCTGTGCACTGATTGTATTTTTACTTTTTCCAAGAATTTCTGAAATTTCAGGTATTGTATATTCCTCATAATAGTAAAGGTAAAGCACATTGCTATACTGCTTTGGTAGCTTATCAAGCTCGCTCATAACAAGCTGTGTTTCGGGTGCAATTAAATCAGTATGCTCACTTATTGGCTCTGTACGACTTTGCCACACAGATTTGTTGAAATTATTGCACTTATTAATTGTAACTCTTATAAGCCAATGCTTTATATGTACATCATCATAAAGAGGAGCATTTTTAGTTAGCAAGGCTATACAAACCTCTTGAAATATATCCTCTGCATCAGCTGTATTTCTTAAATTTTGAAAAGCAATTCTATAAATCATATCGGCATACTGCTTTAATACTTCCTCTGCCTTTTCCTTAACATCTAAAACTTTTGTCACTTCATTTCCCCCTTCATGTATAATACAACTTAACACAGCCAATATCGTGCATCTATTTTAAATTTTTTTAAATTCTTAAATTAAAGTAGCCCACCTGTCGATGTCTACAACTGACAGGTGGGCTTTGTATTTGAATTTTTATAATTAACAAATGTAAAATTTATTCCTTACCGTTCCAGCAATATGTGCATAGCTTGCAAGGCTCAATTCCAATTGATTCAATCATATCATCAAGACGGTGATATCTTAAAGAAGTAAAGTTAAGCTCCTTACGGATTTCTTCAAGCATTTCTTTATAATTCTGACTTGTTGGGTCAGCGTAATCAGACAACACATTTTTTGCGTTATCACCCTCACGCTTTTGAATAATTCTGCGTGTAATTAAATCAAGCTCTGATTTTGAGCGAGAGAAGTTAAGATATTTACACCCAAACATAATAGGAGGACACGCTGGACGAATATGAACCTCCTTAGCTCCACTCTTGTAAAGAAATTCTGTTGTTTCTCTTAGCTGAGTACCTCTTACAATAGAGTCATCTATAAGCAGAAGCTTTTTATCCTTAATAAGACTTTGAACAGGGATAAGCTTCATATGAGCAATCATACTTCTTTGTGCCTGACTTGTAGGCATAAATGAACGAGGCCATGTTGGAGTATACTTGATAAATGGACGTGTAAACGGAATTTTTGTTTCGTTGGAATAGCCTATTGCGTGTGGAATACCTGAATCAGGAACACCCGCAACAATATCAGGAGATACATCATCTCTGCGTGCAAGAAGCTTACCACATTCATAACGCATCTGTTCAACATTTACACCCTCGTAGCAAGAGGTAGGGTATCCGTAGTAAACCCATAGAAATGAACAAATCTTCATTTCTTTTCTAGGTGGACTTACTGTTTCAACACCCTCAGGTGTCATATAAACTATTTCAGCAGGACCCAGCTCTTTGTAATCCTCATATCCAAGGTTAAGATAAGCAAAGCTTTCAAAAGAAGCACAGTAGGCATTTTCTTTCTTACCAATGATAACAGGAGTACGTCCCAATCTGTCACGAGCTGCATAAATACCAGTTTCGGTAAGAATAAGTATAGTCATAGAGCCTTTTATTTTCTCTTGAGCAAATTGCAACCCCTCAACAATAGTTGATTTCTGATTAATAAGTGCAGCTGTTATCTCAGTAGGGTTTATTGAACCACCACTCATTTCTAGAAAATGAGTATGTCCTGACTGAAAACATTCGTTAACCAGCTCGTCCGGATTATTAATCTTTCCAACTGTTGTTATTGAAAAGCTGCCTAAATGAGAATGAACAAGAAGTGGCTGAGGCTCAAAGTCTGAAATACATCCTATACCAAGGTTACCTTTAAGATCATTTTCTACATCATTTTCAAATTTAGTACGAAAAGGAGAGTTTTGAATATTATGAATTGAACGATTAAATCCGTTCTCGCCATAAACAGCCATACCACCTCTTCTTGTACCTAAATGAGAATGATAGTCTGTTCCATAAAATAAATCAAGAACACAAGACTCTTTTGATGCAACTGCAAAAAAACCACCCATAGTTTTAACCTCCGAAAATACTGATTACTGTAAAAACAATACCTTTATATTCTAATACATTCTGAATAATTCGTCAACTAAAGAATTTGGAAAGAATGAGATAAGTTAGAAAACATATATTATAAAGTAAATTTTTACGCAATTAATAAATCCCCTTAAAATAGCCTTGAAAATTTTTGTTATTTCAAGTGTCTATTCTAAGGGAACTACATCAGTTTTATTACTTTATTATTAAATTATCAGTGTAGCTATTCTTACAGCGAACAGCACTGTTACAACCCACATTATAGGGTGTATATCCTTAACCTTGCCTGTGCAAACCTTTAGAATAACCCAAGTAAGAATACCATACATAATTCCGTTTGCAATAGAATAAGTAAAAGGCATAAATACAAGTGCAACAAATCCACTTACTACATCTGCAATATCGCCATCGAATTTCATTTTTTGAACTGATTTTATCATAAGCAAGCCTACAAACACAAGTGCAGGTGCAGTTGCAAAGCCTGGTATAGCCAAAAACAATGGTGACAGGAATAACGCAAGAACAAACATTATTGCTGAGCTAACTGCTGTAAGACCAGTACGACCACCAGCGGCAACTCCTGCTGTTGATTCTACATAGCTTGTTACTGTTGATGTACCAAGCATAGAGCCTGCTATTGTACCTACTGCGTCACAGGTTAATGCTCTACCTACTCTTGGTAAATTTCCGTCTTTATCAAGAAGATTACCTTGGTCAGCAACTCCTACAAGAGTACCTACTGTATCAAATAGGTCAACAAACAAGAACGCAAAAACAACTGCAATGAAATCTCCGATATGAGAAAACATAAATTCAAAATTAAATTTGAAAAAGGTTGGTTCAAGTGATGGTGGTAAAATTCCTTTTGAAAAATCAGGTATTAATGACACGCCCTGATACCAGCCTATTAACTGAGCAACAATACCTAAAACCCAAGTAATTAAAATTCCCCACAAAATAGCACCCTTTATATTGAAGTGCCACATAATAGCAATAGCAAGCAAACCAATCATAGCAAGTACAAACTCTGGTGTAGCTACATTACCTATTGTAACAAAAGTAGATGCATCTGCCACTACGATATTGGCACCTTTTAATCCTACTATTGTGATAAATAATCCGATACCTGCTGAAATAGCATATTTTAAATTTTGAGGAATACTGTTTACAAGTGTTTCTCTGAATTTAAACAGTGATAAAACTATAAATACTATACCCTCTAAAAGAATAGCAGTAAGTGCAACCTGCCAAGGATTGGTAACACCCATTTCTGCTATCATAGGGCAAACAGTATAGGCGAAATATGCATTTAATCCCATACCAGAGGCAAGTGCCACAGGATAATTTGCAAGTAAGCCCATAAGTAATGTTGCAAAGGCGGCTGAAACCGCTGTAGCTGTAAATACAGCACCACTGTCCATTCCTGCATCTGCAAGCATTGTTGGATTTACTGCAAGAATATACGCCATTGATAAGAAGGTTGTAATACCCGCAAGAATTTCTGTTTTTACATCTGTTTTATGTTCTTTAAGCTTAAAAAACTTAGATAACATATTCATTTTGTATTCTCCTTTCGTTTTGTACAGAGTGTAAAGATTTTTAGAAACATTTACAATAAAATTATACAATATTAGAAAATAATCTGCAATAGGATTTTCTATATTTATTAATACTTTGTTAACAAATTTAAAAATAATAAGTGTTATTATATATTCAGCAGTTGATTGAATTGTTATTTTTAATCAACTAGTGATATAAGATTTATATATTTTGACAAATTTAAACTTAAAATATATGTTAAAATTAATTTTTGGAGGTTACTAATTATGGGTAGATTTACATTACCAAGAGATTTATATCATGGCAAGGGTTCACTTGCTGAGCTTAAAAATCTAAAGGGCTCAAAGGCTATTATAGTAGTTGGCGGTGGCTCAATGAAGAGATTTGGATTTTTACAGCAGGCTGTAGATTATTTAACAGAGGCTGGTATGCAGGTACAGCTTTTTGAAAACGTTGAACCAGATCCATCAGTTGAAACAGTTATGAAGGGTGCAACAGCAATGCGTGAGTTTGAGCCTGACTGGATTGTAGCTATGGGTGGAGGTAGTCCTATTGATGCAGCTAAGGCAATGTGGGCTTTCTATGAGTATCCTGAGGTTACATTTGAAGAGCTTATAAAGCCATTCAATTTCCCTACACTACGTACAAAAGCTAAGTTTTGTGCTATTCCTTCAACTTCAGGTACTGCTACAGAGGTTACAGCTTTCTCTGTAATTACAGACTATTCAAAGGGAATTAAATATCCTCTTGCAGACTTCAATATTACTCCTGATGTAGCTATTGTAGACCCTGCACTTGCTGAAACAATGCCTAAAAAGCTTACAGCTCATACAGGTATGGACGCAATGACACACGCTATTGAAGCCTATGTTTCAACACTGCACTGCAACTATACAGATCCTCTTGCACTTCACGCTATTAAGATGATTCATAGCGAGCTTAAAAAATCATATGACGGTGATATGCAGGCTCGTGACGATATGCACGATGCTCAGTGTCTTGCTGGTATGGCATTCTCAAATGCTTTGCTTGGTATAGTACACTCAATGGCTCACAAAACAGGTGCTGCTTTCACAGGTGGTCATATTGTACACGGCTGTGCTAATGCAATGTATCTTCCAAAGGTAATTAAGTACAACTCAAAGAATGCAGAGGCTGCTGAAAGATATGCTGAAATCGCAAAGTTTATAGGCTTAACAGGCGACACAACAGAGGCTTTAGTAGATGCACTTATTGCAGAGCTAAGAGCTATGAATGTTTCTCTTGATATTCCTGCTTGTATTAAGGATTATGAGGGTGGTATTATTGATGAGGCTGAATTTAATGCTAAGCTAAAGGATATTGCAACACTTGCTATTGGCGATGCTTGCACAGGCTCTAACCCAAGAATACCAACACAGGAAGAAATGGAAAAGCTTCTTGATGCTTGCTTCTACGATAAGGAAATAGACTTCTAATTATAATACATAAATAGTATAACACCGTATGTCTGCTTTATAGCATAGCATACGGTGTTTTTTGTTATTTATAGTAGACCTCATATAGTGAATCATATATTTTAGATTTATCTAGAACAAAAAAATTGATTTTCTCAACGTTTTGATTTACAGAAATTGAAAGGGTTATTGAACAGGTGTATTTTGTTGTGGTAAATCCTAGCTCGTTTAATTTCAAGTTAATTTCTTCCATAATATTATATATCGTATTGGATAAATCAGAAATATCACTATTATTGTATAAAATATAAGTATCTTGGATTAAAACTTCATTCGTGATATAATTTTTAGCTTCATCAAAATAGTTATCGAAAAACACCTTGCTTTCAATTGGTGGAATAAAAGGA
>JAXJQK010000150.1:0-1723 GCA_036311185.1 Acutalibacteraceae bacterium
ATATTAAATACACCTTACCGATATTCCTCCATAGCTCAGTCGGTAGAGCGCATGACTGTTAATCATGATGTCACTGGTTCGAGCCCAGTTGGGGGAGCCATAAAAGAGTAGCGAAAGCTACTCTTTTTATTTATTTTCGTATTCATTGCAATAGTAAGGATAACTCAAAAATAAGAAATGTGTATATATTAAGAAAATTGTTAATAATGATATTGGAGTTAAAGGATAGTATGTTTAATTATAGTATTTGCAATCAACCTGATGAAGAAATATTTGAGAAACAATGTAAAGCTCTTGAAAAACATATTCCTAATATTGTAAAAGGACAACTTCTTATGGATGTAGATTATTCCAAAACACAAATATATACAGTTGATCAAAAGAGAATTACTGTGCACAATAGCTACTATATAGGTGCTGTGTATATTAATGCCGAAATTGAGTTAGAACAATATTTTAAATGATTTTATCTATGATTATTTTATGATGTCACAGAGTTAATTAATAACAAATAAACTTAATAAGACTCTATGTTAATAGTTTGGGTAACTCTAAAATAAGAAAAGCGAAAACAGGCAACGGCAACTAAGCTGTTGCCTGTCGTTGGTTAGAGAATATATGTAGAATTCTATTTCTAAATCGAGAGAAGTTACGGTAGCCATAGGCGTTGCGTTTGAGCACCTTTATTTTGTTGTTACAGCCCTCAGTGAAACTATTAGTGTATTTTGTAGTAAAAGAATAATTAAGAATACCGTTAATCCAAGTGAGCATAGTTTTAGCACACTTTTCAAAAGCTTCTATACCACAGACAGAAGCAGAATTAATCCATTTAATTAACTTCTTTTGAGCTTCCTTTCTTGATTTGCAATAAAGAATATTAAGGAAATCTTCTTTGTAGGAATAGGCTCTTGAAGTGTTGGAGAAGCATATAGCATAACATTAACTTGTGTTTTCTGTTGTTCATCCAATGAATCAAAATGTTTGTTTAACAGTGATTTAGAACGTTTAAAGTATCTGCGATGAGAAGCACTAAACTTCTTTTGTTCAGCCTTTCTAACTTTTTCAAAAGCCCATATAACCTGTCTTATCCAATGATATTTATCTACAACATAAGTGGCTTCTTTAAAGAATACAGAAGAAATATCAGAGTAAGGCCTCCACATATCAGAAATAAAGATATTAACATCATTGCGTTCAGCAGTTGTATATTGACTGAAATAATGGGATAGATAGTAGTTATGCCTGGTTGGAAGTATATCTAAAACTATTCCGTGCTCAGGGTCTGTTATTATTCCAAGATATTTCTCATTATCAGCATTACCTTTAAATTCATCTATAGCGATAACATTAGGAAGAACCTTTGGCTTTGCATATGATACTAAATCAAAATATCTAATAACAGTAGATGTTGATAAAAGAAGTTCTTTTGCTAGACTTGTAAAAGAATAAACCTCTCTTAACTTGTCGCATACATATTCAACAAGACGATTTGTTACTCTATAATATCGAGGTAAAAATGAGTTTTCTTCTGCAAATCTTTTACCACAGTGTGGACATCTGTATCTCTTTTTTCTAAAGTGTATTTCTACGCTTCTTCCAGCTATTGGAATGTCTTTAATTACCTGTTTGCGATAATCGTGTATTGTCCTTGTTGTGGTACCACAACAAGGACAATGTTGCTCTTTTACCTCTAATTTTGCAAATATTTTTATTAATTTATCGC
>JAXJQK010000151.1:0-6691 GCA_036311185.1 Acutalibacteraceae bacterium
ATATGCTAAGGCTGTATAATTACCCTACAATTGAATATGGATTGGGGAATGTAATTAATTTTACATAACAACCGAATATTTCGGCAAAACACCAAAAGGCTTCTTAATTGCGAAATGTGATTATGGTACAACAAACGGTTGTACAGAAAGTGAAGCATTAAGGAATAGACGATAAGTTCGTTGACCGATGGTTTGCGGTGGTATAAATTCGTAGCCGAATGTACATTTGGTATTTGCTATAAAATTGTAAAGTTTTCCTAAAATATATATGACCGGTAACCACGTTGGTTGCCGGTTCTTTTTTGCATTTTTGTATAAGTTATATATTAACTTTTTGAAATATATTTGAAATTGTTATTATATTGTAAATTGAAATAAAATAAATATTGTTATATAATTAGACGATACATTTATTATCTCATAGAAAAGAGGTTATCTATGATTTTATTAGATTGGGATAAACTCCCCGATTATATGCGTAATAACGAAGTAAAAGAATATTATGATATATTAAATAAAAAGAAGGCTTCTTTAGTTATAAAAAGAGCACTTGACATAATAATGTCGGCTATACTTATAATATTGCTTATAATCCCTATGGCAATTATCGCAATACTTGTAAAATGCGACTCTAAAGGTCCTGTTCTTTTCAAGCAGGTAAGAGTTACTACCTATGGCAAGCGTTTTAAAATATGGAAATTTCGTACTATGGTTGATAACGCTGAACAAATGGGTGGATTAATTACCGAGGCTAACGACAAACGAGTAACAAAGCTGGGTGAAAAGCTGAGAAAGGTTAGACTAGATGAGCTACCTCAGGTTTTTAACGTTTTTGTTGGTGATATGAGCTTTGTTGGTACTCGACCTGAGGTTATTAAATATGTAGACCAATACACACCTGATATGTATGCTACACTCCTAACCCCTGCCGGTATAACATCTTTAGCAAGTATTACATATAAGGATAATGACGAATTTTTCACCGACCCTGCAATGGTTGATAAAAACTATATGGAAATTATTCTACCAGAAAAAAT
Organism: Acutalibacteraceae bacterium; assembly: GCA_036311185.1. Classification (GTDB taxonomy): domain Bacteria; phylum Bacillota; class Clostridia; order Oscillospirales; family Acutalibacteraceae; genus CAG-964. The sequence continues at coordinate 1,038 of JAXJQK010000151.1, forward strand.
GAAATTGAACCTTGATTATTATAGAAAGTTCAATGCATTTTATGACATTAAAATTATGTTCAAGACGATAGGCAGTGTATTAGGCTGATGGTGGAATATGGCAAAAATAAAAAGAAATTTTACAACTAATGTTGTTTTAAACATATCCATATTCAGAATTATATACCTATGCTCTATGTTTCTGGGTTCTTTTTTCTTTGTTGAGCCTATTGGGCATGCTATAAAATACCTTTGCATTATATGGGCTTTTATACTTATTTATCATTATTATATTAAGCCTAAAAGATTTACACAAATTCTTCACATAAGATGGCTTATTCTCTTTTTATGTGCAACGCTTATAACGATTGTTATTCATATAATGGATAATTTTTTTCTTAATCTTCTTCTCTTACTTCATGCTGTAATCTGCTTTTTTGTGCTTTTTGGTATGCATACAGAACGCAATAAAAGAAGATTAAGAAAAGAAATTTATATAGTTTGTGCTATAATTTTATTTGCAACAACATTATCTATGATAGCAAGCTTTGCTGTTCTCCCCTTGGGAGCTTCTGAAATGAAATTTTTATACAGCACTTATAAATTTGTTATTTACGAAAACAGATTTACAGGAATTTTTATAAATCCTAATTTACTTGGTTTTTATGGCGTGCTTGCTATTATTTCTGCACATATTTTAAATAAAGATGAGCTTTATAACAATATTGGTAAGGCAGTACGCTTTCCTAAGTGGCTTCTGATTATCTCTGTAGTAATAAATCTTATCGGAATTTTTATGAGCGATTCAAATGGTTCGATTTTATTGCTTACAGGCTACATAATAGGTGTTTTTATTTATAAGCTATTTGGTGGTATGCCAGCACTTAATATTAAAACGCTTTTATTAAGAGTAGTTTCATTAATTCTTATTGCTGTAATTTCATTAGGTTTACTATTAAGTGTGCGTTCTTTAGTAAATGACTCTGCTTCGTATATAATAAATCACAGACATCAAGTTATCGAGAAAAAGCCTAACACGTCACCTAAGCCTAAACCAAACACAAACATTGTAACCTTCGCACACGAAAACGAAAATCTTGACAGTGGAAGACTTGCACTGCTAGAAAAAGCTATCGTAATCTTCTACAACAACCCTATTATTGGTGTGGGTAAAGAAAATATAGTTTTGTTTGGTCAAAGGCTGTTAGACAAAGGTTTAAAGTATTCTGATTTACATAACGGATACCTCACCATACTTGTAAGTAATGGATTAGTTGGATTTGTACTGTTTATTGGATTTGCAGTATCTATGTGCAAGCAAAGTGTTAAATCACTTTTCCTTGAAAAGAAAAATCTAAAAAATAGTCCATTCCCATGCTTATTCGCTTTTATCTTTGCATATTGTATTTATTCAGTAGTAGAAAAAACTATGCTATGGGAACACTCCTTTATGGTGGCAATATTTTGGTATATGCTTGGATATTTAAGCTATTATGTAAAAAAATATGACCATATGGACGATACCTTTGATTTGAAATCATTGACAAGAGTTCACAAAGAAAACACTAACAAAAATATTGATACAGAAGAAATTGATGTAATAGATATACCAACAGATGAATAAAACACAAGCCGAGCAATTTAACTGCTCGGCTTTTTTATATAACTATCTACACCTGTACAAAACATTTAAATAAAAGTTTAAATACAAGCCCAAAGTTCATTTCCTCTACAAGGTGATTAGCTACTATAGGATATTCTCTGAGCTTTTCTTTACCAAGATAAAAAGTCAAGGTTCCTACCTTATCCCCTTTGTTTATCGGTGCTGTTACCTCTTCGCTTATATTTAGCTTGTAGGTTATATCCTTACTTTTTCCTTTTTCTATAACAAAGCTATCCGATAAATTCGCCTGTACTTTTAAATTTGGTTGCATACCGTTTATTACTGTAAGCTCTGGTATTTCTTCATCAAAGCTAGGTGTATAAACGCAGTAATTCGCAAAGCCATAGTCAAGCAATTTGGTTGCATCTGCAAAACGGTCTTTGCCTGTAACACCACCTAATACAACAGCTATCAGAGTTAAGCCCTCTCTTTTTGCTGTAGCTGAAATGCAACTACCAGCCTGTGATGTTGTTCCTGTTTTTAAGCCTGTTATTCCTTTATAGCTTTTTAAAAGCTTATTTGTGTTTACGATTTGAGTTTTTCCGTCACGCAGATAATCAAGCCATATAGATGTAAACTCAAAAATTTCTTCGTGCTTTATAAGCTCCTGCGACATAAGTGCAACATCATACGCAGATGTAAGATGACCCTCTTCATCTAAACCATTACAATTTTTAAAGGTAGTATTTTTCATTCCAAGCTCTTTTGCTTTTTCATTCATTTTAGCTACAAAAGCATCTTCACTTCCCTCTACCTCTTCAGCTAAAGCAACTGCGGCATCATTTGCACTGGCTACCATAGTAGCTTTTATAAGGTCATACACCGACATAACCTCGCCTTCTTCAAGCCAGATGTCAGAGCCACCCATTGAAGCTGCGTGAGCACTTGAGGTTACCATATCTTCCATTTTTAGCTTTCCGTTATCAATAGCCTCCATAACAAGTATCATTGTCATAACCTTTGTTATAGATGCACAGGCACGCACTTGATTTGACTCTTTTTCAAAAAGCACCTTACCTGTTTCTGCTTCAATCAACACAGCTGACGGTGATGATATTTCTTCAACTGATATAGCACCATAGCTTACAGTAAAACTACAAGCGATAAATATAGCCAACACAACAGCCAAACAACCCTTAAAAATCCTTTTCATACTTACCCTACCCTTCATAAATTTAATCTCTCTTTATATTAAATTTATGAGCAGTTTAGTTTCAATATTACTTTTCATAGCTTCTCTCTTAGCTTATTGTATATCTCTACAATTTTAAATTTATACTCATAATTTGTTTGATTTTCTGCTATATCCATTTGTTCTTCTGTTAATACCTGTGCTAAATCACTGTTATCTTCAGCCATTGAAATGCACATTGGTGGAAACATAACACACCACCAGTTATGCCCCTCTCCCTCACCGATTATAATACGAAACGCATCATATCTGCCTGCGGGTAAAGTAAAATTATCATATTGTCTGGTATCAAAATACATATCTTGTACAATTTCGCCACTTACTTTATAATCATACCCCATACTATACACATACTGCTGTGCATCACCTATAATCTTTTTAAGATTTGTTTTGGTAATATGAACAGCCTCCGTTTTATTGTCAGCATTCTTGAACATATCATCAGCCTTTTCAAGAATGTGGTCACGCACCTTTATTTTTAAAGCTTGATCCTCTTCGCTATCTGAATTAGCTAAAATATGAAATCTTAAAATATTCTTAGGTATTTCTTCACACTCAGCTGTAAAAAAGGTTTGAGTTATAATAAATGACAAAATAAACGCTGTAAAAACTGCTTTTAAAAATCTTTTCATAAAAAATACTGCCTTTCATATGTAATTTCTAACATAATTATAGGCAGTAGATTTTATAGTTATTCAATTGTAGGTGTTATTTGTTAAATAATTTTACAGCCATTATCACAGGTTTTAGCCACAAAAACATCGCTGTATTCACTTTTTAGCAATTCTGCTGTATTTTCTGCTTGCTCTTTTGTACTGTAAACACCGTAAACGGTAGGACCACTACCACTCATAACAGAGGCTAACGCACCATTTTCTTTCATAACAACCTTTATGTGCTGAACCTCATCAATCATCAAAAGACTATCAAAGTCATTATACAGCTGACTGCAAAATTCATTTATATCATTTCTCTGCATAGCCTTAATAACAGCTTTACTATGAACCATGCTTGAAAAAGGTCTTTCGTCAGATTTTTTATATGCAAGTGGTGTAGATACATTTACATAAGGCTTGCACAATAAAATATAATAATCGTTAAGCTGTAGATTATGCTCTATTTTTTCGAGGGTTGTACCTATGCCTGTAGCAAGCATAGTGCCACCATAAAAGCAGAATGGTACATCTGCTCCTATTTTTGAGCCTATCATAGCAAGCTCATCTATAGTAAGATTCGTTTGGTAAATTTCATTAAGTGCAACTAGCACAGCAGCACCATCTGTACTACCACCTGCCATTCCTGCCTGTGCAGGAATATTTTTTTGTATATGAATATCAACAGTGCAATTAATATTACAATGCTCTGCAAACAGCTGTACAGCCTTGTATGCTGTATTACTGCTATTGCAAGGTACAAAATCCTTATCACAGGTAAGATTAATTTCAGTATTATTTTTTTCAACCGTTACAATATCACACAAATCAACAGACTGCATAACCATATCGACAGTGTGATAACCATTATCGAGCTTACCTGTAATATCAAGTGTAAAATTAATTTTGGCGGGTGCCAGAACCTTTACCATTTCTCCAATCCTCCTCTTTAAATTTCCTTTAGAAACTCCTCTACTCTGTTAAGTGCCTCTATAATATGCTTTATAGAGAATGAATAAGAAACTCTTATAAAGCCCTCTCCACTGTCACCAAAGGCATTACCAGGAACAACTGCAACGCTTTTTGATTTTAACAATTGCATACAAAACTCCTCTGATGTAAGACCTGTGCTTTTTATGCAAGGGAATACATAAAAGGCACCCTCAGGCTCAAAACAGCTTAGCCCCATTTCTCTGAATCTTTTAACAACTAAGCGTCTACGCATATCATATTCATCACGCATTTTTGCAATTTCTTTATCGCCATTTCTCAACGCTTCAATTGCTGCATATTGTGCTGTTGTAGGTGCACTCATTATTGCAAATTGATGCAATTTTGTCATAGCATCTGTAATAGGTGCTGGTGCAAGAGAATAACCCAATCTCCAGCCTGTCATTGAATATGACTTTGAAAAACCACTTACAACTACAGTACGCTCTTGCATACACTCTATAGAAGCAAATGATATATGCTTTTTGCCATTATATGTAAGCTCTGCGTAAATTTCATCTGAAATTACAACCAGATTATATTTAAGTACAATATCTGCTATAGCTTTAAGCTCCTCAAGCTCCATAATTGCCCCTGTTGGATTATTTGGGAATGGTAGAACTAAAATCTTAGAATTTGGTGTAATAGCCTTTTCTAAAAGCTCAGGCATTAATTTAAAATTATCCTCTTCTCTTGTTTCTACTATAACAGCAACACCGTCTGCAATCTGTACTAAAGGCTCGTAGCATACAAAGCTTGGCTGTGGAATAAGCACCTCATCACCAGGATTAATAAGTGTACGCATAGCAAGGTCTATAGCCTCTGAACCACCTACAGTAACCAAACAATTTTCAAGCCCGTTATACTTCACATTAAATTTTCTCTCATAATATCGGCAAATTTCGTGTCTTAGCTCGGTTAAACCCTTATTAGATGTATATTTTGTTTCACCAGCCTGTAATGAAGCTATACCTGCTTCTCTGATATGCCACGGTGTTTTGAAATCAGGCTCGCCTATACTAAGCGAAATTACGTTATCCATCTCACTTGCTATATCAAAAAACTTTCTTATCCCAGAGGGTTTTACATTCTTTATTTTATCATTGAGTATACTATTATAATCTATCACAGTACAATACTCCTTTTATCCTGTTCTTCTTCCTCATCATAAAATACG
>JAXJQK010000152.1:0-14984 GCA_036311185.1 Acutalibacteraceae bacterium
ATCCGGCACGCTCGTTACCACCAGTTGTAAACATAGGCTCCATAGCCTGTGTTATATTTTCTATTCCAACACCCGTGTCTTTTACCTGAATAATAACATTTCCGTTGTCTGTAATTTGAACCTTTATTGTAACTGTTCCTATAGTATTGCTGTAGCCGTGAACAATAGCATTTGTTACTGCCTCAGATACAGCTGTTTTTATATCAGAAAGCTCAGCAACAGTAGGGTCAAGCTGTACTATAAAGCTTGCTACAGCACTTCTTGCAAAGGCTTCGTTACAGCTTTTGCTGTCAAACATAACTTTCATTTCGTTTACAATATTCATTTTATAGCTTCCTTTCCTTTGTACTCAAGAACACCCAATGAACCAATACCAGACAAATCCATAAGTCTTTTTAAATGTGGGGGTATATTGCAAACCAGCACAGTACCACCAATTAGCTTCATAAGTCGGTATCTGCCCATTATTAACCCAATACCAGAGCTGTCCATAAATTGTACAGCAGAGAAATCAAGTCTTAAAACAGAGGGATGATTTTTCTCTATAAGTGCATCAATTTCTTTTCGCATTTCACGTGCAGTATGATGGTCAATATCACCAATCAGCATAGCTATTAAATCGCCCTGTGTGGTTACAGCCTGTACATACATTTTTATCATTCCTTTACAGTATTTTATAATCAGGGATAAAAAATCCCCTGCATAACGCAGAGGATTTTTAAAATTTATTTTAATGTGCAAATTGGGGTTTGTTGAGCTTATGCACAAACTAAACAGCACAAACCAGTTACCCTAACATTACTCACTATATACACAATTGGTATGATTAGGCGTGGGGGATTCCATAAGGGGGCTTGACCCCCTTTGGTCGTTCAGTGAGGGGTTTGGGGAGAGGGATCGAAACCTCTCCCCAACAATCTTTGCTTACTTTCTTTTGCAAGAAAGTAAGAGCCTGTGCGGCTTGAGCACATTATAAAAATAAAAAGTATATTATAAATTAATAGTTTGTAAGAGTTGATATCTTTAAGTTCACAATAAAAATAGATAAGACACTGACACATTATATGTGTCCCTTAAAAATACAAACCTAAGTTTATTAGAAAACTATTTGCACGCAATGTAAGCGTGAGCAACAGCTCACACCAACAAATCCAAATTTCTATAAATCATCTGCACAATAAATATACACTATTTACTATGCAAAAAATATCAGTTTTTGAGGTCTATCAGAACAGTTTTATTACGTTTTTTAAGACTATTCACAATTAATGGACGTAGCTCTGAAGCAAGATAAAGAGAACCACAAACAAGTAAAGCACCGTCATCACCTGTAATATCCAAAGCCTTTTCAATAGCCTCTGTAAAGCTATCAATAGGGTAAACCCTATCAAAGAATTTTACAGCCTTTTCAGCAAGCTCTTTATTTGTCTGCTTACGTGGGTTATCAGGCTCAAGGGTTATTACAGTGTCAATTAATCCATCAAGGTATTCAAGTGATGAATTACTGTCTTTATCCTTAAGCATACCCATAATGCATACAATGTTTTTATTAGGTAAATATTGCTTAATTGCATTAGCTAAAGCCTCCATACCGTTAGGGTTATGAGCACCGTCAATTAGTACAGTAGGCTCATTGCAGATAAGCTCAAGTCTTGCAGGCATTTCAGCTTTGCTAAAGCCTGTTATTAAATTTTCGTCACTTATATTAAAGCTGTATTTTTTTCTTAGATGTTCAATAGCACCAAGTGCAAGTCTTGCATTTTTGGTTTGATGCTCTCCTATGAGATGTATTGTAAGCTCGTTGCTGTTATAAATGAATTTTGTATGCTCAAGGCTTTTTTCTATGACTTTTATTTCTATTTCATCAGCGAAAACCATAGTGTTATTTAGCTTGTTTGCTGTGTTTGCGATAACATCATCTGCAATTCCACCTTGACGGAAATATACAGTAACAGCATTCTCTTTTATAATACCACTTTTTTGTCCTGCAATTTCTTCAATTGTTTCACCTAATACAGCTGTATGGTCGTAGCTTATTGAGGTTATAACAGATATAAGTGTATCCTTTACAACGTTTGTACAGTCAAGAGTACCTCCTAAACCTGTTTCAAGAACAACAATGTCACAGTTACTTTCAGCATACCACTTAAAGGCAAGTGCAGTTATATATTCAAATTCTGTAATAATTACGTCCTTGGCTTTAAGCTGTTCAATAAGAGGATATGTTTCTTCTACAAAGCGTGTAAGCTCCTGTTCACTTATCATTTCACCGTTTATTTGTATACGCTCTCTGAAATCTATAATAAAAGGAGAAATAAATAAACCTGTTTTATAGCCAGAAGCTATAAGTACAGAGGAAATCATTTTGCTTGTTGAGCCTTTTCCATTTGTACCTGCAATGTGTACATACTTTAGCTTGTCCTGTGGATTGCCCATCATATCAAGAAGCTCAAGTATTCTGTCAAGACCTGGTCTTGAGCCAAATAGCATAAGAGAATTTATTTTTGAAATAGCCTCGTTATAGTTCATTTTAATTATCCCCCTCTGTTATAGCCTTGTAAATAATACCTTTTTTTATTCCTGTAAGCTTTGCTGTTTTTTTAGTAGCTTCACTTATTGATATGTTTTCATCTTTAGCCATAGCTATTGCCATTGTTACAGCATCATCAAGGGTGTATTCTTCAATGTTTTCTTCGATTTTAGCACCCTCTACAATAAGCACAATTTCACCCTTTAAAGGAGCATCTTTATAATCCTCCACTGCTTTTTGTAGTGTAGTAGGAATAACCTCCTCGTGAATTTTAGTAAGTTCACGCACTATTGAAATTCGTCTATCTCCAAAGTAATCAAGCATATCTTTAAGTGTAGCATTTAGCTTGTGAGGTGCTTCATAGAAAATCATAGTTCTTTTTTCGTTTTTTACTTCGCTAAGGTGTTCTTTTCTGCTTTTTTTATTTACACTCAAAAAACCCTCAAATGTAAATCTACCTGTAGGTAAGCCTGAAATAGCAAGTGCCGATATGACAGCACTTGGTCCTGGTACAACCTGAGTGACTATATTATACTCTATACATTGTTTTATAAGCATTTCTCCGGGATCAGATATACAAGGCATACCAGCATCGGTTACTATAGCACAATTCTCACCGTTTAAAATACGTTCGCAGATAATTTCGCCACGCTCGTGCTTGTTATGCTCAAAGTAGCTTACCATTGGCTTTTTTATTCCAAAATGATTAAGTAGCTTTAAGGTAACACGTGTGTCCTCTGCTGCAATAAAATCAACCTCTTCAAGAACTGATAATGCTCTTTGGGATATATCACCTAGATTTCCGATAGGAGTACCTACCACATATAAAACTCCAGCCATTATTCCAACTCCTTAAAAGAACCATAAATTTTCATCATTTCATCCGAGAATTCTCCGTTCTCGTTTTCTATAAGCAGTGTTGGCATTACTACCAAACCACCCTCTTTTGCTCCACGCTTGCCCTCTATTAAAAATAGCTTAGGTGCTTTATCCTTGCGTTGCTGAACCATTCTTAAACGCTTAGGCTCAACAGAATATTTTCTAAAGGCAGTTATAACATCTGTAAGACGTTCAGGGCGTAGGCAAAGACAAAATCTTCCGTTAAACCTTAAAAGGGAAGAGGCACTTTTTACTACATCATCTATTGTACAGCTACTTTCGTGGCGAATAATAGAATGTGAATGACCACTGCTTACAACACCAGTACCAATTGGCTTGTATGGAGGGTTACACACTACTACATCAAAATATCCAAATGGTAATGTGCCTTTAAGCTCTTTGAGGTCTTTATTTATAACTGTTATTTTGTCCTCAAGATGATTAAGTTTAACTGAACGTTCAGCCATATCTGCACCGTTTTCCTGAATTTCAACAGCATAAATTTGCTTTGGTGCGTTCTCTCTGCACCAAAGCAGAGGAATAGTACCACAGCCTGTACCTAAATCTACAGCTTTTTCTTTGAGCTTAGGTTTTGCAAAATCCGCCAGTAGTATAGTGTCTGTGAAAAAATGATGTTCGTCAGATACGATTACATTTATACCATTGCCAAGTGGTTGAAGCTCCTCGTTATCCTTTAACAAGCCAAGCACCTCCAAAAAATAATTATTCACTATATTATATCAGCTGTAGACAATATATTCAAGTTAGCATAATGTATTGACATAAATGTACTTAAATGTTAATATTTTTACGGATTAATTATGATTTTGGAGGTTTGATTATGAAGCATGGTCTATTTTTCAGATTTTACAGAATGTTCCACAATGAATCTTTGTGTTGCTTTTTAGCCAGAGCTTTTTATTTGCTTTTTTTGTTGAAATTCTTTTTAAAGAAGCTGGTTCGCAAAAAGCATAATGTTAATATGACAACACAGGAAGCACACAATATTATAGATAACATATACCCCAGACCTGAGTGTAAGCCTGTTTATAAAAACCCAAAAATTAATACTGATATAGACTTATCAGTAGTTATCCCTGTGTATAATTATGTTGACATTATAGCACAGAACGTAGAGGCTATACTAAATCAGAATACTAAATATAATTATGAAGTGATTTTAGTTGATGATGGCTCTACAGATGGTGCATTAGAGGTTATTAAAGGGTATGAGAATAATCCAAAGGTTAAGATAATTTGTCAAAAAAATGCAGGTATTGGTGCAGCGAGGAATACAGGTATAAATACTGCCAGTGGAAAATATCTTATGTTTATAGATTGTGATGACATTGTACATAATGATATTGTTGAGGTGCTGATGAACAAGGCATACTCCGAAAGCTATGATATGGTTATTTGTGCACATAATCTTGTAAAAGAGAAAAATGGAGAGGTGTACGAGGTTGTACCTAATGTTTATCCTAATTGCAATTTAGTAGGATATAAAAATGGCGATGAGATAATGAATTATCCTGGTTTGCCTTGGTGTAAGGTGTATAAAAGAGAGCTGTTTAATAACGTAAGATTTTTCCCAGGGTATTGGTATGAGGATACAATCATTCAGTTTTTGATATTCCCACAATGTAAAAGTTTCTCATATTTGCAAAAGGTTGAATACGAATATAAATGGTATGAGAAAAATTTCTCTCACACTCAGGATAATGCAAAAAATATAAAATCTATAGACAGATACTGGCTTCTTAGAGAAATATTAGAGCAGTACGAAAAAACAGGACTCAAAAAAGATGAAGTTTTTTATACTTTGCTTTTAAGACATATAAGTGTTTATTATTATTTGAATATTTCTCAGCTAGAGCCACAGGCTGTAGAGGCACTTTATGTTTTAGCTAAAGAGCTTTACGATATGTACAAGCCAGCTAAAAAAGTAAAGCTACCTTATTTTTTAAGACAGGTAGAAAAAGCCTTTGATAATGATGATTTTGAGCTTTGGAAGCTTGCAAGCCGTCTAAATTGATGAAATTATAATAAAAAGCAGGGCAGTAGAGAACATAATCTTTACTGCCCTGTTTGCATTATTCCTGAAGCTGTTTCATAGTATTAATCAAAGGGGAGTGTGCTAATGAAATTGCTTAGAAAAATAACAATATATGCCATTGCGTTAATTTTATTTACACTTACATCTTGTGCATCAAGGGCAGAGCCTGCAAAACCTCTTGTGAATTTTAATGCAAAAGTAGTCTGTGAAGATGAACAGTACACAGTTGTGCATAGTGGTAACTCGCTTACCTCTGTTACATACCATACACCAAAACAGCTTAATGGTTTAACCTATACCTATAAGAATGGTGTGTTGTCGGTAAATTATTTAAAGCTGTCTTATACACCATCAAGTGCTACACTTCCTATAAAAAACAACGCAACACAGCTTTATAATATATTAACCTCAATATCAGGTGATAACTGTTATATTCTTTCAACAACAGAAGATACAGCCACATATTCACTGCCTATAGCTGAGCTGGTATGTGATTTTACTACTGGCAGAATAAAAGAAATAAAGCTAAAGGAAAATAACCAACGTTATATATTTACCTATGAAAATATAGCACAGCAGATAAATTAGATATGTAAAGATAATTTACCCTAAACAAAAGTATTAGTTTCTTTTGTTTAGGGTAAATTTTTAATGTAGATTTTTGTTGAATATTATACTTGAATTTATAAATAACAAAGTGTACAATTTAATTAAAATAACAATACAAAAGGAGAGTTTTTTGTGAAAATCAGAAAAATAGTTGCAGTTTTTATGTCGGTTATTATGGTTTGTACAGTTGTTTTTTCGGTGCCTGCTTCAGCAGTAAATTCATCTTCAAGTGCTGAGTTTGAATATGAGGTTATTAATAAAACAGAAGCTAAAATTGTTGGTGTGAATTTGGACTTGAATCAATCATATATTTCATACGATTGCGGATATATATTACTGGTTGATATTCCTTCGACAATTGACGGATATACAGTTACCTCTATAGAAAAAGGTGCATTAAATGATAATAATTACCCTGTAGAGCTTATGTTACCAGAGACTATATCTGTTATTGCAAGTGAAACGTTTTATGCAAATAATATTATAAGAGTTTATATTCCAACAACAGTTACATCTATCGAAGAAAATGCATTTTGGGTTAATAATTTCCCTGGAACATCTAGTGTTTACCCTGAAATTTATGGCGAAACAGATTCAGTTGCATATACATATGCAGTAGAAAACGATCTTCCTTTTTTTGAGATACCTAAGGAAACTTCAACTACTGAACTTGAGTATTGGATTGATAGGGCTGAAACTGAGTTGCTTAAGTGTTATTTTATTTACGAATATGATTATGAGGCATATAAGCACTATATTCAAAATGCTATCTATACAAGAGACAGTTTATTTTCTACACAAAACGAAATAGATACCATTGCCTATTCTCTTCAAGTGTTTTGTAAGGATCTAGAGCTGCGAAAGCTTATATATAATATAGAAAATCAAATGTATAAAATATTTGCGACATATGATTCAATGGGGTTGCTTGAATCAAAAATTAGGTCAGCACACTACCCATTTGAATATTGTGGTAGTAATCCTGGTTACATTCCTACATTGCAAGACTCAGAATCTATGATGATTGCAGTAGAAGAAACTATTAGCAGTATCGCTTCAACTTATAATAATTTAGTTTTGCATTCGGAATATACATTAGATGCAATGATTAATGATTATTATAATTATGAAAAAAATGGTTATTATTCTAGTTCTGGTTATCCTTATGGCTATAATTTTAGTTTTACTAATAGTTATGGTTTTGCCCCTTATGAATTGTATGAAATATTTACACCTGATTCATATTCTCAATATTATAATACATTTTCAAATGCAGAAAATGTTTATAAAAGTTGGAAATTATATGATTATAATTGTTTGGAACAAGGGTATAGTTATCATTATAATAAACAACAAAATTATGAAGCTGAATTTTTAAAAATTATAGATTCATATAATAACCTTGAGCTTAATAGCTATTACACACTTAAAGAAACTATAGAAAAAATACAAAATACTCTTAATGATGAAGGCTATAAGTATTTACCTTATGATAATAGGTATTATTATGCAACTATGTTTGATAACCCTATTGATGATGCAAATTATTGGTTTTCTAAATATGAGGATATAATACTTGAAAATTCAATTATTTATATTGGTCCAGACTATAATGGTTACGATGTTTATATTAACGAATTAAGGAATAAGATGGATTTATTGGCAGGATTTAATAGTGAATTTGAACGTATTAATAGCCAATTATTTTATACAGATGCATCAATGGAAGAAAAGTGTGTCTATCTTCAACCAATTGAGCTAGGTAATATTAGTTTAGATCAAGATAATTATGTTACTATAACTGATGTGCTATATTCATTGAAAAATATTGTAGGTACAGTTACCTTTGATGAAAAACAACAATATGCAGGAGATATGAACGGAGATGGCAAGTTGACATTGCACGATACAATTTTAATTCAACGTAAGGCACTTGAATCACCATACTATTATCAATGATATATGCTAATGAGCTAATCAATTTATAAAATAAGGTATAAAGAAGCCCTAAAATTCAGATTTACTGAATTTTAGGGCTTCTTAAGTCTAGTGAGTTATATCATATATTCTTCAACGACTTTTGCTACACCGTCTTGGTCGTTTGTGTCAGTTATAATATCAGCAGCTTCCTTAACTTCGTCTACTGCGTTGCCCATAGCAACACCTAAGCCAGCGTACTGAATCATAGTGATGTCGTTATATGCATCACCACAGGCTATACATTGCTTGCTTGTTAAACCAAGCTTTTCAAGTAAAACGTCAATTGATTTTGCTTTATCTATTCCAAGTGGTACAAGCTCAAGGAAAAATTCCTCAGATCTAAATACACCGATTACACCCTTGTATCTTTCGCTGAATAGCTTTTCGAGTCTTAAAATTTCAGCAGGGTCACCAGCTAATAGAAGTTTGTTTATATCAAATGTAACATAGTCTGCGAAGTTATCTACAAATTTAGTATCCATTCCTACAATCTTAGCTTCAATGTCAGAATACTCATTGATAGCGTTGCCCTCTATGATTTTATCATTTTCATAGGTGTTTATAGTAACGTTTGTCTTTTTTAGTTCTTCGCAAATTTCAGGTATTATTTCGTTTGGAAAATATTTGCTGTACATAACTTCGTTAGTAGAAGCATTAATAACAGCACCACCGTTATATGCAAGAATATAACCTCCAAAATCATTTAAACGCAAGGTTCTTGCGTGGCCTAATATACCTTGTACAGGTCTGCCTGAGGCAAGTGCAACCTTTTTTCCAAGCTTTTGCAGATTAATTAGAGTTTTTAAGGTCTTTTCAGTAATTACCTTTTTTGAGTTAACCAGTGTACCGTCAATATCTAAAACAATTATTTCGTAGCTCATATTTTGTTCCTTATCATATATATTTATTTTCCTGAAAATAGGTATACATATACTTTAATATAACTAAAACTAAAGGTCAATACAGAGGAGCTTATAGTATGCTAACTTTGTATGAATATATTATTTTTTATATAACTTAAAAACTTTTTTATTGAAAATTATACTCGAATTTTTGTTATATGGGTATAAAACAGGCAGTGAATTATTGTGCATTATTTCTTATCTATATAAATGTGTTTGGAATATCTAAGAATTTGTAGTATAATATAGAAAAAATTATGGTAGGGGTAAAAATGACTATTCAACAGCTAAAATATGTTATAAAGGTAGCTGAATGTGGCTCTATTACAGAAGCAGCAAAACAGCTTTTTATATCACAACCAAGCCTTTCGTCAGCAATTAGAGAGCTTGAAAACGAATACGGTATTGAAATTTTCAACAGAACAACACGTGGTATTTCACTATCGTCTGACGGAACAGAATTTTTATCATATGCAAGGCAGATAATAGAACAAACACAGCTTATGGAAAGAAGATACGTTTCTTCTAAGCCACATAAACAGCTTTGTTCTGTTTCTACTCAACACTATGCTTTTGCAGTAAATGCTTTTGTAGAGCTTATTTCTGACCTTAATACCGAAGAATATGAGTTTACATTAAGAGAAACCCGTACATATGAAATAATTGAAGATGTAGCAAATTTTAGAAGTGAGTTAGGTATTATTTATATGAGCGATTTTAACCGCAAGGTAATACAAAAGCTTCTTGATGATAACAACCTTTTATTTAAGCCATTATTTGTAGCAGAGCCACACGTGTTTTTAAGTACGTCACATCCTCTTGCAAATAAAGAGATTATAAATCCTCAGGATTTAGATGACTATCCTTTTTTAACCTTTGAACAGGGAACATACAATTCTTTTTATTTTTCAGAAGAAATGTTTATAAAGGAGTCGCATAAAAAAATTATTAATGTAAGCGATAGGGCAACGCTGTTTAATCTTCTGATTGGTTTAAATGGTTATACAGTTTGCTCAGGGGTGTTAAACAGTAACCTTAATGGCGATAATATTTCAGCTGTAAGATTAAACACAAGTGAAAGAATGACAGTTGGATTTATCCAAAGTGAAAAAATAAATCTTAGTAATATAGCTCTTGAGTATATGAATAAATTAAAACAGCTTATTAGGGAAGATGGATTTGATATTATTGAATAATAATTGTAGTGTAATAGCGTATTACTCATAATATATTATGTAATGTCATATATATTTTATAACTGTATGGGAGGTTATGAATATGTTGACAGCACTTACTATTAAGGATTACTCAGATAAAAGAAATCGTTTTAGACTATTAAGGAGAGATAAAACTAATCTTGAGGTAGTAGAGTATAATGGTATACAGCTGGTTCACATAATCTATTATAAATACAATAAAAAAATAAACTGGAAAAAAATAAGTGATCTGGCAGGTAATGAAAAAAACAACATTCTTTGTAATGTTAATATAAATATACCTGATAATTGTGGAATAAAAAGATATTCAACAAATACTCTTAAAGAAAGAATAGCAGATAATACAGCAATAGAGGTTATAAAAAGATGTTCAGAAGAGATTAGTGATTTGAAAATAGGTTTATATGATCCCGAGGGCAGACAAACAGAAATTGTAAAAACACTTATTAAATATACAGATAATATAACAGTTGTTACAAATGCAACAGATGACTATTACAAGATTTATAAACAAATTATAACCGATACTGGTGCAGTTCTGGTTCTTAAAAAAAGCCCATCTGCTTTAAAAAACAGCAATTTAGTTATTGCAACTAAAAAAATAAGAGAACAATTACCGCTACAGGATAACACAGTTGTTTTTACAGCCTCAAAGCCTGCTGTTTGTCAAATAGGAAGAGTTTTTTATAGCTATGTTGTAGCTTTAAAGGAGAACTATAAAGAGATAAAACCACATTCTTTAACTGATGAATACTTTGCTCAGGCATTATATGATAAGGGTAGACAATATAGACTAGGTACAGCGTTACCTATATTATGTATATCTGATGGTGTAAATTCTACAATAGATGAAATAAGTAAATTTGTTAAGCAACATAGAGATTTAAAATGAAACTATACAGGACAAGAACTTAAAATGTAATTTACTGAATAAATAGCCATATAATAACCTAAACTAATACAAGCAATAGGGAAATTATTTAACATAATTTCTCTTATAGTATCAGTTTAAGGAGAGTTGAAAATGGCGTATTTGCAGATTCAAAAGGTTATAGGTAGAGAAATTCTTGATTCAAGAGGTAACCCAACAGTAGAGGCAGAGGTTCATCTTGCTTGTGGTGTTATAGGCAGAGGTACAGCACCAAGTGGTGCATCTACAGGAGAATTTGAAGCACTGGAGCTTAGAGATGGTGATTTCAGATATCTAGGAAAAGGAGTTTCAAAGGCTGTAAGTAATATAAATACAACAATAAATACAGCTATATCAGGTATGAATGCAGCTGATATTTATGCTGTTGATAATGCTATGATTAAAGCAGACGGGACAAAGGATAAATCAAGATTAGGTGCAAATTCTATTCTTGCAGTATCAATAGCAACAGCTAGAGCAGCCTCAAAGGCTCTTGATTTGCCACTGTACAGATTTTTAGGAGGTATTTCAGGCAATAGACTTCCAGTGCCTATGATGAATATTCTTAACGGTGGTGCACACGCAACTAATACTGTAGATATTCAGGAATTTATGATTATGCCTGTAGGTGCTGTTTCGTTTAAAGAAGGATTAAGATGGTGTACCGAGGTTTTTCATTCGCTTGCAAAGCTTTTAAAATCAAAGGGTCTTGCTACTTCAGTAGGTGATGAGGGTGGTTTTGCACCAAATCTTGCAAATGACGAGGAAGCAATACAGTATATTCTTGAGGCTGTAAAGCTGGCGGGCTATGAATCAAGTAAGGATTTTATGATTGCGATTGATGCAGCTTCAAGCGAATGGAAAAGTGGAACAAAAGGCGAATATATTATGCCTAAGTCAGGTCAAAAATTCACCTCGGAGCAATTGATTAGTTACTGGGAAAATCTTGTTGAAAAATATCCTATTATATCAATAGAGGATGCTTTAGATGAAGAAGACTGGGAAGGCTGGCAAAAGCTTACTGCACAGCTGGGGGATAAAGTTCAGCTAGTTGGTGACGATTTATTTGTAACTAATACAGAAAGATTGAAAAAGGGAATAGAAATGGGCTGTGGTAATTCTATTCTTATAAAATTAAATCAGATAGGTACAGTTTCAGAAACTCTTGAAGCAATTAAAATGGCTCATAAGGCAGGGTATACAGCAATTTCATCACATCGTTCAGGAGAAACCGAGGATACAACAATAGCTGACCTTGCTGTTGCACTAAATACCTGTCAAATAAAAACAGGTGCACCGAGTAGATCGGAACGAGTAGCAAAATATAACCAATTGTTAAGGATAGAGGAAGAGCTTGCACAGTCAGGAGTATATCCTCAAATGAATGCATTTAATATATAATAATTTAAAGGGTTGTTGTACACTGAAAAAGTTTGCAACAGCCCTTTAAAAGTATTGCAATTTTTAGGCTTTATCTGTATAATATAATGTAATCGTTCAATGGTGAATCTGTTCTATTTTTATTATATATATCATTTAAAGTAAAGTTATGTACATATTTGCAATCTAAAATTGTTTAAACTTTAGTATGTTTTTGTTGGGGTTGTTAGTTGTTTTTTTAAAAAAGTTTAAATATGATAAATTTTATCAAACAATGTCATAAATTATATTTCAGTGGAATTTTTTTTGACTTTATGTTATAATAATAAAGTTGTATTATAAGACTTAAAATATTTTAAATATAAATTCGGAGGAAGAATATGGTTAAAAAATTAATTTTAGTTACTTCACCGCCTGCATGCGGAAAAACACATATTTCCAAGGAGCTTTCTAAGGAACTTAAAAATATAGTGTATCTTGATAAGGATACTCTTATTCCTTTGTCAAAACAAATTTTCGTTGTTGCTAACCAGCCTTATAATAGAAGCAGTGATTTCTTTGAGGAGCATATTCGTAATTATGAGTACGAATGTGTAATTGATTTAGCTTTAGATGCTCTTGATTATAACGATATGGTTCTAATCAATGCACCTTTTACAAGAGAAATCAGAGATATGGAATATATTAATAACCTAAAAGCAATGCTTGCTAAAAAAGGAGCAAAATTGGTTGTGATTTGGGTACAGACTTCACCAGAGATTGTTCATAAGCGTATGATAGCAAGAAATTCTGATCGTGATACATGGAAACTTCAAAACTGGGATAAATATATTGCCGGATGTAATTTCTCAATTCCTGAAAACTTAAATACCCCTAACATAAAAGATGATCTACTTATCTTCAAGAATGATAATAATAAAGAATTTGAAGAGTCTATGAAGCACATAGTTGCTATTCTAAAAGAAACAGAAGAAACAAATAATTAATTGCCCCACAGTTAATATATGTAATAAATTTTAAACTGAGCCTTATTTTATAAAAGGCTCAGTTTTTTTATTTTACAGGATTTTTTCAAAATATGCCTTACTTTTTTATTAACTTTTTAGGCTCTATTTTTTCTTACCCCAACATTTGTGATAGAACCCCAAAAAATAAAACCATTTGCAAGGCAGATTTTTGCTTTGCAAATGGTTTTTAACTGTTATATAAAAGGATATATTAAACTTCGGCAATAACCTCTACTTCTACAAGTACACCCTTTGGTAGCTCTTTAACAGCTACACAAGAACGTGCTGGTTTGCTTGAAAAATATTTGCCGTAAATTTCGTTGAATGATGCGAAATCACTCATTTCTGCTAAGAAACAGGTTGTCTTTATAGCCTTGTCATAGCTTGAGCCTGCTGCCTCAAGAACAGCACCAAGATTTTTCATAACCTGCTCTGTCTGCTCCTCTATTGTTACAGCCTCTACATTACCTGTTGCAGGATTGATTGCGATTTGTCCTGATGTGAATACCATACCATTGCTTACTACAGCCTGTGAATATGGTCCTATTGCATCTGGTGCATTTTTTGTATAAATTTTCTCTGACATTTTAATTTCCTCCGTTATATTAAATATTATACAATTTTATATCCGTTTTTAATAAGCCCTGCTTTAATTTCATCAACGTGGTTCTGGTTTCTTGTTTCCATACTAATACGCAAATAACAAGCATTAATATCTGAATTTAAATCTGCTCTGTCGTGTGCTACTGAAACAACATTACCGCCAAGACTTGAAATAACATCTGAAACACCCTGTAGCTGACCAGGCTTATCAAGAAGCTCTATTGTAAGCTCTGCAAGTCTGCCACTCATCTGCAATCCTCTATTGATAACTCTTGATAGAATTGTAACATCTATATTACCACCTGAAAGCAAACAACAAACTCTTTTTCCCTTTAAATCAGGAATTTTATTAAACATAACGGCTGCAAAAGCATTAGCTCCTGCACCCTCTGTAACAAGCTTTTGACGCTCAAGAAGTTTTAGTATAGCAGCTGCACATTCATCATCTGTTACTGTTATAAAATCATCTACATATTTACTTGCAATTTCATAAGTAAGTGTACCAGGTGTTTTTACAGCTATACCATCTTGGAAAGTATGAACGCTGTCAAGAGTTTCTATCTGACCATTTTTAACACTTTTAACCATAGAAGGTGCACCTGCTGCCTGTACACCGTAAACCTTTATATTAGGATTTAATGATTTTATAGCAAATGCAACACCTGCGATAAGACCACCACCGCCAACAGGCACAACGACAGCATCAATATTAGGCTTTTTGTCGATAATTTCAAGACCTATTGTTCCCTGACCTGCTATAACAAGCTCATCATCAAATGGGTGAATAAATGCTGCACCACTTTCCTTTTGTAGCTCTACAGCCTTAGCATAAGCGTCATCATATGTACCCTTTACAAGGCAAACCTCAGCACCTAAACGCTTTGTAGCCTCAATTTTACTGATTGGAGCAC
>JAXJQK010000153.1:0-30735 GCA_036311185.1 Acutalibacteraceae bacterium
CAGAATATCACAGAGTATGCAGACGAGGTTTGTCTTTTGTTTGGTCTTACAGGTCAAACAGAAGAAAGTATGCTTAACGATATTGAAACAGGATTAAAATATTTTGATAGAGTGTGTGTAAATATTATGACTCCTAACACAACAAAGGTAAAACCAGACACAGCCGTTATTTCAGTTTTCAAAAACAAGGTGGCAAAAAAATATATAAATAACAGTAGAGTTGATATACTTTTTGAAAATACAGATTTCGGAGTAGGTTCGTAAAAAATCAGGAGGATAATTGAATGAAAAATGAAATACTGTTAATAGCCTCACTAGCACTTGTGTTTGGCTCAACGCTTATCGCATATAGAGTTTTTGGAAAAACAGGGCTTTATATTATGACAGCAATTTCAACTATTGTTTCAAATATAGAGTGCCTTATCTTAATAGAGGCATTTGCAATGGAACAAACCTTAGGTAATGTCTTTTTCGCAAGCACTTTTTTAATTACTGATATTTTAAGTGAAAATCATTCCGAAAAAGATGCTAACAAGGCAGTGTGGATAGGGGTATTTACTAATGTGTTTTTTATATTGATATCTCAAAGCTGGCTTTTATATGTTCCTGCTCAAAAAGACTGGGTAATGTCATCAATTGATGTAGTATTTTCAAATACACCTAGAATGATGATTTCAAGTCTTGTTATCTATGCTGTTTCGCAGTTTCTTGATGTTAAGCTGTACCATATGTGGTGGAAACTTACAAATCAAAAATTTGGAGATAATCAGAAATATCTTTGGATAAGAAATAATGGTTCAACATTGCTTTCGCAGTTGATAAACACAGTATTATTTACACTTTTTGCCTTTTATGGTACTTATAATTTCTCCACATTGTTTAGTATAATGATGTCAAGCTATATTATCTTTGCTATAACATCTTTACTAGATACACCTATAGTGTATTTAGCAAGAAAAATGAAAAGAAGTAATAAGATACCTGAATAAAATTTATAAAGAACCAAAAACTGTATGTTTAATCAGTTTTTTGGTTCTTTTTTTATAATGCAAGGCTACAATTATTTGCGTTATACTAGGGCTTGTTTGAAAAATAGAAAGTATTGTATTATTTCAACAAAATAGAAATAGAAGCCAGCAAAACAAAAGCAAGAAAAGAAGAATCTAGCTTATCATAACAAGTGGCGATACGACGAAACCACTTCAGTTTTTGAAAGAAGCATTCTATAAGATGTCTCTCTTTATAATTCCACCAATCACAATACCACTGTTCAGTGTCACAACTTCTAGGAGGGATTGTATAATGAGCCCGTTGTTCAACAATATACGAACGAATTGATTTAGAAGCATACACCTTATCTACAAGGAGTTTGTGTATTTGCTGAGATATATTTTAAAGTTTTGATATGCAGGATAATGTTTTTTTGGTAATTTTTTACATATTGTCTAAATTTATTATCATAATGTTGTTTTTAGGTGTAAATATTATTTTTTTAGTTTGAATAAGAAAATAAATATCTGTTTAAGTAATCATTTTGTTGAAAAAAATAAAAATACTATTGATTTTATCGTTAAAATGTTCTAAAATATACTTATGAAATTTCTTTTTTTGATACGAGTGTTCTAATTATAATTATAATAATGCATAATTTTAGTGCTATTTAACATGAGGTTGAATTGCTGGATATACGAGATTAATAAAAAGCTAATATTTCCAAAATAAATTCAGATAATTTTCAGAAGATTTATCCAAAATACTATAGAAATAAATATTAAAATATAAAATGAGGAATGGTTATGGAAAAGATATTTGTATTTGCTGGTCAAGGTTCTCAGTTTTATGGAATGGGAAAATTTTTATATCAAGATAATACCCACTTTAAAAAGTATATGGATATTGTTAATTGTAAAATTATAGATATTTATGGTAAATCTATAATAGATATTATGATGAATACTAAAAATACATCTGTCGGTTTGTTTGATAGTCTAATCGAATCTAGTTTTGCTATATTTGCTTTTGAATATTCAGCGGCAATGATGATGATTGAATCAGGTGTAAATCCTGATGCTGTTATTGGATGTAGTATGGGTGAAATAGCAGCTCAAGTAATAGCGGATGTTTTAAGTCTTGATGATGCTTTAAAGATGATTGAAAAACAATCATCTTTATTTAATGATTTAAATTATAGTAAGTGTTGTATGATTGCAGTTGGAGGGATTAGTGAGAAGGACTTAGATGTTCAGAAATACTCAAATTGTGAGGTTATTTCTGTTAGCCATGATAAACAATTTGTAATATCTGGTAGGTATGAGGATATAAAACAAATTAAGAAAGAGTTAAATGAAAGAAATATAACGTTTATTGAACTACCTGTAAATATTCCATTTCATACAGACAATATTGAACCATGTAAAAAATCTTTTTTTAATTTATTAAAAGAATTAAACTTTGGTGAAAGAAAACCAAAATGTAAGATGTATTCTTGTGTTAATGCCAAGGAAGTTGTTTTAGTAGATGATGATTATAGATGGCGTGTTTATAGAGAAAAAATAAATTGGAGAGAATGTATATCTCAAATAGATGAGAGAAAATCTATATTTATTGATTTGTCTTCGGATGGAGAATTAGCAATATCTTTAAAATATCTTCTAAAGAGCAATAAAAACGTATATAAAATTTCTTCAATTTTTAGTAGGAAAGTTGAAGTAACAGAAATAGTAAATAATATTATTGAAAGTGAGGTCGGTAACATGAAAGCGTTTGTGTTTCCAGGACAAGGCTCCCAAGCTAAAGGTATGGGAGCAGAATTGTTTGATGAATTTCCAGAGTTGGTGAGTATTGCAGATAGAGTGCTCGGTTATTCGATTAAGGATTTGTGTTTGAATGATACAGAAGGAAAATTGAATAATACTCTATATACTCAGCCTGCTTTGTTTACTGTATGTGCATTAGGATATTTAAAAAGAATAAAGGATGGCGAAAGCAAACCAGATTATGTTGCTGGGCATAGTATAGGTGAGTATGCTGCTTTATTTGCCGGAGGTATAATTGATTTCGAAACAGGAATAAAGCTAGTAAAAAAACGTGCTGAGTTAATGGCTCGTGCAAATGGTGGAACTATGGCTGCTGTAGTAGGCTTGAATAGGAAACAAGTAGAAACAGTATTGATTGAAAATCATTTTGATGGGATTGACATTGCAAATTTAAATACACCGTCTCAAATTGTTATTTCTGGTATTAAAGAAGATATTGTTAAAGCTTCAGAAATTTTTTCTAATACAAGTGGTTGTATTATGTATAAAGTTTTAAATGTTAGTGGGGCATTTCACTCAAGATATATGATGTCTGCTAAAGCTGAGTTTAGCGAGTATTTAAAGCAGTTTGATTATCATAGTATGGAAATTCCTGTTATTGCAAATATAAGTGCACGACCATATGATGAAAATGCAGTAGAAGATACATTAGCAAAACAATTAGTTTCTTCTGTATATTGGACTGATAGTGTTAGATATATGATGGCAAACGGAGTAGAGTCTTTTGAAGAAATTGGTCCTGGTCGTGTTGCAATAGGAATGGTTAGAAAAATACAAAGAGAAACAAAACCAGAGGATATTGAACAAGTAAAACAGAAAATCAAGCAAGAAATTATTGAAACTAAAAATGCAGATTTGGTTAAAAAGGAAAATATTTTTAATAAGATACATAACGAAAAAGTTCTTGGTAGTAGAGAGTTTCTGGAAGATTATAAATTGAAATATACTTATATTATCGGAAGTATGGGTAATGGTATATCTGGAGTTGAAATTTTAAAATCTGCTTCAGAGTCTGGTTTGTTAGCAATTGCAGGAACAGAGGGATTACCTTATAGGGAAGTTGAAAAGCTTGTTTTGGAAACTCGTCAATTTGCAAATGAAGAAAGTAGTATAGGTTTTAATCTATGTTATGATTTATCTGTAAGAGGAAGAGAAAAAGAGCTTTGTGATTTGTATTTGAAATATGGAATAACAGTAATTGAAGCAACAGGATATTCTGCTATTACAAAGTCATTAGTAAAGTATCGTCTTAAAGGTTTAAAAAAGGATGCTCAAGGTAAATTAGTAGTAAAAAATAATATTATAGCAAAGACATCAAGAAGTGAAGTGGCAGAATGCTTTATGAGTCCTGCTCCAAAAAGAATTGTTGATGCTCTTTTGTTAGAAAGAGAAATTACCGAAGAAGAGGCAGCTTTATCACAATTAATACCGATGAGTAATGATATATGTGTTGAAGGTGATTGTGGGGGTTACACAGATTGTTCTAATCTTTTTGCAGTGTTGCCAGCTATAAAGAACTTATCATTTCAAATTATGAAAAAATACTCGTATGATAAAAAACTTAGAGTTGGTGCTTCAGGTGGTATAGGAACAGGTCAAGCAGCTGCAGCAGTGTATTTAATGGGAGCTGATTTTATAATGACAGGTTCTGTTAATCAGTGTACAGTAGAAAGTAAAACAAGTGACCTTTCTAAAGACCTAATGGTTGGAATTACAGTACAGGATACAGGCTATATAAATGCATGGCAAGAATATGATGCAGATAAAAAAGTACAAGTATTGAAGAGGGGAACTCTTTTTAAAGCGAGAGCAGATAAACTTTATAATATATATCAAAATATGAATTCTATTGAATCATTGGATGAAAAGACAAAGAATTTAATTGAAACAAGATATTTTAAAAAATCATTTGAAGAAGTTTTTTCTGAAGTTAAACGTAATAGCATAAATCTAAAGGAAATTGAAGAGGCAGAAAAGAATTCTAAATTAAAGATGAAATTGATTTTTAAATGGTACTTTGAAAATTCAATACAATGGGCAATGCAAGGTAATGTAGAACACCAATCAGATTTTCAAATTATGTGTGGATCAGCATTAGGTTCATTTAATCAGTGGGTAAAAGGAACTGAATTAGAAGAATGGAGAAATAGAACCGTTGTGGCCATAGCAAATAAAATAATGAATTCAGCAGAAGAATGTTTGAAGACTTTTGTTGAGAAAGAAGAGGTAGAATGATGGAAAATAGACAAGTTGGAATTGAAGCAATTAATTTTTATAGTGGAACAGCGTATATAAATTTAGATGAATTGGCAGTGCATCGTAATCTTGATATGCGACGTTTTGAAAATCTTTTGTTAAAAGAACGTACAGTTTCAATGCCATATGAGGATCCTGTTTCTTTAGGTGTAAATGCAGCTAAACCAATCATTGATTCTTTATCAGAAGAAGAGAAAAATAGAATTGAGATGGTTGTTACATGCTCGGAATCAGGCATAGACTTTGGTAAGTCTATGAGTACATATATACATGATTATTTAGGACTAAATAAAAATTGCAGATTGTTCGAGTTGAAAAATGCATGCTATTCTGGAACAGCAGGATTTCAGATGGCTGTAAACTTTATTCTTTCTCAGACCTCTCCAGGGGCAAAAGCACTTGTAATTGCTTCAGATCTTGCAAGATTTATGGCAGCAGAAGCAGGAGAAAAGCTGCAGGCTGATTGGACTTTTGCAGAGCCAAGTGGAGGTGCCGGTGCAGTTGCGATTTTAGTTAGTGATAAGCCATATGTATATCGAGTAGATGTAGGTGCAAATGGCTATTATGGATATGAGGTAATGGATACCTGTCGTCCAATTCCTGACAGTGAGGCAGGAACAGCTGATTTATCATTACTTGCTTACTTGGATTGTTTTGATGCTGCATATGATGAATATAAGAAAAGAGTTTCAAATGTTGATTATGCAACCTCTTTTCAATACCTTGTGTTCCATACACCATTTGGTGGTATGATAAAAGGTGCTCATAGAAACCGTATGAGAAAAGATTATCGTATGAAACCAGACCAAATAGAACGTGATTTTAATGAACGTGTAATGCCAGGCTTAACTTATTGTCAGAGAGTAGGAAATATTATGGGAGCAACTGTATTTCTATCTCTTATAAGTACTATTTGTAAT
Organism: Acutalibacteraceae bacterium; assembly: GCA_036311185.1. GTDB lineage: Bacteria > Bacillota > Clostridia > Oscillospirales > Acutalibacteraceae > CAG-964. Next base: position 5,993 of record JAXJQK010000153.1, read on the forward strand.
GGAGATTTTTCTACCCCAAAACGTTTAGGGTGCTTCTCTTATGGTTCAGGATGTTGTTCTGAGTTTTACAGTGGTGTGGTAACAGAAGACGGAGCAAGAAGAGTAAAAGCGATGAATATTGAGTCACAGATTAATTCAAGAAAGCGTATTACAATGGATCAGTATGAGTATTTGCTACATATGAATGGAGCGGTAGCGTTTGGAACACGAAATGTAAAAGTTAACAAAGATATTATTCCAGGTGTTTTAGATGCAAATCGTGATAGAAAGATTTTAGTTTTAGATGAAATTAAAGAATATCACAGAGAATATATTTGGATTTAATTTTTGTGACGTGTCTAAGAAAGTATGGACGAAAGGCATGTATATAATTGATTATGGATTATAAAAGAATTCAAGTTTTAAAAAAAGATAATGTTTGTTTTGTGAAATTCTTAAGTGAAGATAAGAAAAATTGCATTAATAGTACTTTTATTGTCGAATTAACGCAAGTTTTTAAAGAAAATAAAGATAATTGCAATGCAATAGTATTAGAAGGTAATGAAAGCTACTTTTGTTATGGTGCAAACTTTAGTGAAATAGGGCAAGATTTTTCCGATGGAAGAGAAAGTACGACTGATCCTGCTTTGACTTTTGATTTATGGCGAATAATGGTTGAGGCACCTTGTGTTGTAATATCACATGTAATGGGAGCTGTTAATGCTGGTGGTATGGGTTTTCTTGGTGCTAGTGATGTTGTAATTGCATCAGATAAGGCGGTTTTTAGTTTATCTGAACTTTTATTTGGATTGATGCCTGCAATGGTAATTCCGTTTTTGGTTAGACGTATTGGTTTTTCAAAAGCTAATTTTTTGACTATCACTACAAAAACAATTTCGTGCGAACAAGCTGAAAATTGGGGGTTGGTAGATATTCAAAGTCAACAAAGTGAAATTGTGTTGCGTCAGTTAATTGCGAGAGTTTCTAAAATTCCAAAGGATGGTATTGAAAGATATAAAAAATATATTAATAATCTTTATCCAATAGATGATAATGCTAGAAGTAAAGCAATTGAAGCCAATCTACAAGTATTTACAGACCAAGTGAATTTAAAAAGAATAGCAGATTTTTCTATGTATGGAAAATATCCTTGGGGGTGAAATATATTGAGCAAAAGAGTTGTCAGTTTAGAATATATCAGAAATGATATTGCATTAATTAGAATGCAGGATGAAGAAAATAAGAATACATTCACAGAAGAATTTGTGAGTGAACTGATTGATTGCTTTGAAAAAGCTGAAAGTGATTATAATGTAAAATGTATTATAATGACGGGTTTTCAAAGTTATTTTGCAACAGGAGGAACTAAAGATGCGTTATTGGCGATTCAGGAAGGAAGAAATAATTTTTTGGATGTTTCGTCAAGTGGCAAAAATGTATACAGTATTCCACTGACCTGTAAAGTGCCTGTGATTTCTGCTATGCAGGGTCATGCAATTGGAGGTGGATTAGCTATGGGATTGTTTTCAGACTTTGTTATTATGTCACGTGAAAGTATATATACAGCTAGTTTTATGAAGTATGGATTTACACCTGGATTTGGTTCAACATGTATTTTTCCTGAAAAGTTAGGATTAGCTTTAGGAACAGAAATTCTTATGACTGCCAAGGTATATCGTGGAGTAGAGCTTGAGAAAAAGGGAGTTCCGTTTGATATTTATCCAAGAACAGAAGTTCTTGACAAAGCTATAGAATTAGCTATGTTATTAGCTGAAAAGCCGAGAAAATCTTTAGAACTTTTAAAAGAGAGATTGACCGAAAAAATAAGAGAGGAATTACCTAGGGCTATTGAAAAAGAGCTACATATGCATGATGAAACATTTCATTTAGATGAAGTGAAACAAAATATTATAAAATTATATAATTAAAGGAGTAAAAAAATATGAACAGAGAAAAACTTTTAGAATTGATGAAAGAAGCTATTAATTACGTTATGCCAGAGATATCTGTTGATGATATTACATATAACGACAGTTTAAAGGATCTTGGAGCAAATTCTGTAGATCGTACAGAAATATTGATTATTTTAATGGAAGATGCAAATGTAAGGCTTCCAATGGTATCTTTTGGAAATGCAAAAAATATAGGTGATATCATTGATATTGTGCTACAAGCTCTATAAAAATTCGAGATATTGGTTAGAGATGATGAAAAAAGTTCTTAAATAAGGAGGTTTTTTAATATGGAAGAAAGAGAAGTAGTAATAACTGGTATGGGAGTGGTTTCTTCCATAGGAAAAGACATTAATGAATTTAATGAGGCATTGTTTAATCAACGATCTGGTTTGACAAAAGTAGATAATGAATTTTTACCTGTGATGGGATTGATAAAAGAGTTTGATTTCGCAAAGGTTGCGGTTTTAAATAATATACCTAAAGAATTAAAAGAAAAAGTTATTAGGACAATTCGTCGTATGCCTTTATCGGTTCAAACAACTGTAATTGCTGCTATACAAGCGTGGAATCAAGCTGAATTGTTTGGTATACCAAGTCAGGAAATATCACTTGTTACAGCAGGTTCAAACCTATCACAGGGATATATGTTTGAGAATTTTTCTAAATATAATGTAACACCAATGTATGTTAGTCCATTATATGCAATACAACATTTTGATACAAATTATAATGGTGTAATTAGTGATATTTTGGATATACATGGTGAGGGAATGACTATTGGTGGAGCCTCTGCAAGTGGAAATTCAGCTTTGATTCAAGGATTTAGATTGATTAAATATGGATTGACAAATGTTTGTATTTGTATTGCACCTATGTATGATTTTTCTCCGGTAGAATTGAGTGCGTTTTCTAATCTAAATGTATTTGGTGATTATCGAAGTTTTAAGAATGCAGTAGAAGCATGCCGTCCTTTTGATAAAGAACATAAGGGGTTTATACCAGGACAGGCATCAGCCTGTATTATTTTAGAAAGTAAAAAATATGCAGAAATGCGAAAAAAAGAGATATTAGCTGAAATTTTAGGTGGTGCAATTGCTTTGGATGGTAACCGTTTATCAAATGCATCTGAAGAGGGAGAGTTCCGAGCAATGAAACAAGCACTAGAAGTTAGTAAAGTGGATGTTTCTGAAATTGATTATTTAAATGCACATGGAACTTCAACTCCAAGTGGAGATGAAGTTGAAGCTAATGCAATTATTCGATTACTTGGAGACCAGAAGGATAGAGTATGGGTAAATTCAACAAAATCCTTAACTGGTCATTGTTTATATTCAGCAGGAATGGTTGAAGCTATAGCTTGTGTGTGTCAAATGAAAAATAATTACGTACATGGAACAAAAAATTTGGATAATCCTATTACAAACGAATTATTATTTGCAAGAGATACAGTTGAAAAACAGAATATTCGTTATTCGTTAAGTAATTCGTTTGGATTTGGCGGAATAAATACAGCTATCGTCTTAAAAAATATAAACTAAAATAATATTCTTAAAACCTTAACATATAATAAAATAAATTAATATGAATGAAACGGGGTAAATTTTTAAATAGGAGGAAGGACAAGTGCTAGAAAAAAACATAAATACAAAACAGGAAGATATTGCTATTATTGGTATTTCTGCTCGTTTTCCGAATGCTGCTACATATAATGAATTTTGGCAAAATATACGAAACGGAAAATCTTGTATATCAGAAATTCCTGATAATCGTTGGAATTGGAAAAAATATTATAAAATAGACGGAAGAATAAAAAATAGGACAGTAAGCCGTTGGGGTGGATTTATTGATGATATGTCCACATTCGACTATGCTTTTTTTGGTATATCTAAGCGTGAAGCTGACAATATGGATCCACAACAAAGATTGTTAATAGAAGAATCCTGGTCTTGTTTTGAAGATGCTGGAGTTTGTCCGTCTGAATTGTCAGGAAAAAAAGTAGGTGTATTTGTAGCTGGATGTAATAACGATTTTAGAGATTTGTTGGAAAGAAACGACGAAACAATTCTTCCACACCAGTTAACAGGAAGTGCCGGATATGTAATGGCAAATCGCCTCTCTTATATTTATGATTTAAAAGGACCGAGTATTCAAATTGACACTGCATGTTCAGGTTCTTTGTCAGCGATTAATTATGGAGTTGATTCATTATTACATGGGGAGTGTGAAATGGCACTTGTTGGTGCATGTAATGTAATGATTTCACCGGATAATTATGTTAGATACTCTAAATTATTTGTTCTTTCTCCTACTGGTAAAATCCGTACATTTGATAAGGATGCAGATGGATATGTTCGTGGTGAGGGTGTCAGTCTTGTATTATTGAAGCCTTTGCAGAAGGCGATTGATAACGGTGACAGAATTTATGGTGTAATAAAGGGAATATCCGTGAATCACTGTGGTCATACACAGTCTTTTACATATCCATCAGAAGAGGGAGAGGCTAGTGTTATTCAAGATGCGATTCGCAAGGCTGACATTTCAATAACGGATATTCAGTATTTAGAGTTGCATGGAACAGGTACTGTTAAAGGAGATCCTATTGAATTTGCCGGTGTTAAAAGTGCATTTGCTGATATTGCAAAAGAGCAAAATCTTAAAGAAGATGAATTAAAATGTGCTTTAGGCTCTGTAAAAACTAATATTGGACATCTGGAAAATGCAGCTGGAATGGCGGGATTAATTAAAGTACTTTTGGGAATGAAACATGGAGAAATTCCTCAGACTATTAATTTTTCCAATTTAAATCCTGAAATACAGATTGAAAACACTCCATTTCATCTTGTCACTACAAAAGAAAAGTGGGAAAAGGGAAAAAATTCGTTAAGAAATGCAGGAATTAGTTCTTTTGGATTAGGTGGAACTAATGCACATATGATTGTACAAGAATATGTGGAAGAAAATAAGGAAAATAACACTTCTAAGTATTGGTTTGTTTTCGTATTAAGTGCAAAAACAGAAGAAGCGTTACAAAAAAGAATTTCTGACTTAAAGGATTATTTAGATGAGCAAAAAGATTATATTTCTTTGGAAGATTTGAGTTATACGTTAATGTGTGGTCGTGAACATATGAAATATCGTATGGCTTTTGTAGCTAACAGTGTAGAAGAGGTATATGAAAAGTTAAAAGATTCAAATTCTTTGCAAAATAAAGAAATACAAGAGACAGAATTAAGTGAAGTTTTTGAAAAGATAATATCTTATAAAAAAGATAAGAAAGATAGAGAATATAGAGAATTATTAGAAAAACTTGCATCAGCTTATATAAATGGAGCTGAGCTATCATGGAAAAAAATTTATAACAATAGATGTAAGAAATTAAATTTGCCAACTTATTCGTTTGCAGATACAGAATGTTGGGTTCCACAATGTGGAGCTATAAATGGTATTTTACCATATGAGGAACAACAAAATAGAAATTTAGAGAATGGTGATCAATCAGAAATGCTTTTTTATAGAGAGATATGGGAAACACAACCTATATCACAAGAAAAAAGAAATGTACATGGTACAGTAATTGTTTTATTACCATGGGAATACAGAAACCATGAATTCAAACAGGGAAATTCAGATATTTCCTTTTTGTATATAGAAGAAGCAAGTTGTTATCAAAGTGTTTCTGATAATCGAATTCGTATTGAAATAGATAAAGAAAATGATTATAAAAAATCATTTGGAGAATTTAATCAAAAGTATAAAAATATTATTGGAGTAATTGACCTATTGGCTTTAGGTAGTACATTGAAAAATGATCTATATTATCCTGCTTATATTATTAAGGCGATTGCTCATAATAAAATGAATGACTTGGATATAATTTCCGGAGCATTGTTTAAAGATATGCGTGAAAAAGCGATTTTTGAGAGTCGTATTGGTTATGAGCGTACGCTTTCAGTTGTTATGCGCAGAGTGAAATTGAGATTTTTATTAAAAGAATGGAAAAATGATGGTTTAGATTGCTTTTTTAATACTGTTTTTGAAGAATTTACTACAAATGATGTATGTAGTGTTCTTTATGAAGATGATGTTCGTAAGAAACTTAAAATTCAGGAAATGAATTTATCAAATAATATAGAAGAACCAATAAAAGATGGTGGTATTTATATTATTACTGGCGGTGCTGGTGGACTTGGAAAAATGTTTGCTAAACATTTATTGACAAAGTACCATGCCAAACTAGTTTTGACTGGAAGAAGTAATATTCAAAAGAAACAAGACGTAATTGATGAGTTAAGTTTTGGTGGAAACACTGTCACTTATATAGAAGCTAATGTTGCAAATCACCAAGATATGTTATATGTAGTTAAAAAGACAAAAGAATTATATGGCAGGATAGATGGTGTTATATATGCAGCAGGAAATGAAAACGAAACAAATATTTTGGTAAAACAGAAAGATGATTTTAATAATATAATTTCACCTAAGGTTGATGGTGTAACTATTCTAGATGAAGTATTAGAAGGTGAAAATGTAGATTTTATCTGCTATTTTTCATCAACATCAGCTGTGTTGGGGGATTTTGGAAGTTGTGATTATTCTATTGGAAATCGTTTTTTACAAGCTTATGCTAATTATAGTGATTGTACAAATGAAGCTTCATTAAAGTGTGCTATAAATTGGCCACTTTGGGAAAATGGTGGAATGGCTATGAACAACAAAGATGCTGAGCGATTGCTTTTGACAGCAAGTGGTCAAAATTATATGAGAGATGAAGAAGGTGTTCAGGCTTTTGAACGCATTTTAGCATCTGGAAATAAAAATGTTCTAGTTATGAGTGGTAAAAAAGAAAAAATTGATCGTGCTTTCGATTCTGTTTATACTGGACGAGCAGTTGAAAAAAAGAAAGAGTATGTTGTTAACGAAGTGATACAAAAGGATAATGAGGTTATTCAAACAGTGAATGAAAATACAATTTCTATAGAAAAAGAACTGTTAAACGATTTAATGAAAGTTTCTGCTGAAATTTTAGAAATAGAAGCAGACAATTTTCGCTATAATACAAATTTTGCAGATATAGGATATGATTCTATTAATTTGAGAACCTTTGCAGAAGCATTGAGTTCAAAATATGACATAGATTTAACAATGGATGTGTTTTTTGGATATCCTACTTTCAAAAAATTAAGTGATTTTTTAATTGAAGAATATAACGATATCCTTATAAAGTTTTATAAATCATTGGAATATAGTTTTAATAAAAGTGAAGATAATTTGTCAGTTATTCAAGAAAAACAGTATAATGAAGTTATTGAAACATTGAATGAAAATACAATTTCTATAGAAAAAGAACTATTAAATGATTTAATGAAAGTTTCTTCTGAAATTTTAGAAATAGAAGCGGACAATTTTCGCTATAATACAAATTTTGCAGATATAGGATATGATTCTATTAATTTGAGAACCTTTGCAGAAGCATTGAGTTCAAAATATGACATAGATTTAACAATGGATGTATTTTTTGGGTATCCTACTTTCAAAAAATTAAGTGATTTTTTAATTGAAGAATATAATGATATTCTTATAAAATTTTATAAATCGTTGGAAAATATTGTGAATAAAAAAACAGATAACTTATCAGTTATTCAAGAAAAACAGTATAACGAAAATAATTTACAAAACGATTCCGATGATTCCATTGCTATTGTAGGTATGAGCGGAATTTTTCCGTGTGCAGAAAATGTACAAGAATTGTGGGATATTCTATATAATAATAAAGAGGTTATATCAGAAATTCCTGAAAGTAGAATTCATTTTGATGAAGGTGAAAAACATAATAAAGTTGGAAGAGCCTGGAGAATGGGAATGGTTAAAAATCCAGCAAAATTTGATCCACTATTCTTTGATATTTCTCCAATTGAGGCAGAGGAAATCGATCCAAGACAAAGACTTTTATTAGAAGAGATATGGAAAGCCTTGGAAGATGCTGGTATGAATGAGAGAAAATTAGATAATGGTTCGATTGGTATATTTTTGGGTGCAGAAGATGGAGATTATCGAATGATGGTAGATCCTAATGCACGTCTTACATCTAACCATAATGGTATTATGGCATCCAGATTGGCATATATATTAAATTTTTCGGGACCATGTATTGCAATCAATACAGCTTGTTCTTCAAGTTTAACAGCTTTTCACCAAGCATATTTAAGCATAAAAAATGGTGATTGTGATGCTGCTGTTGTTGCAGGTGTTAACCTTATACATAAAAAAGAGACTTATATGAGTATGGCACATGCAGGAATGTTATCAGATGATAGTCGTTGTTATGCTTTTGACAGTAAAGCAACAGGAATGGTACCATCAGAGGCAGTAGCTGTAATTGTATTAAAGAAGTTGTCACAAGCCAAAAAAGATCATAATTATATTTATGGAGTGGTTGCTGCTTCTGGAATTAATTATGATGGAAAAACAAGTGGAATTACTGCACCAAGTGGTGTTGCACAGAAAAAAATGTATCAAGATGTTTTTAGGAAGAGTGGTATAGATCCAAAAGATGTAAGTTATGTTTTAACACATGGAACAGGTACCAAAATAGGTGATCCTATTGAAATAAAGGCATTGCAACAGGCATTGAATTCTTATAATGTAGATGCTTACAATTGTGCAATTACTTCGGTTAAGCCTAATATAGGTCATTCACTCGCAGCCTCTGGTTTAGTAAGTGTAATTAGTTTGCTTCTTGCAATGAAAGAAGAGATTATTCCTGCAAGTATAAATTGTGATAAGAAAAATGAATATGTACGCTGGGAAAATGCTCCGATGTATATAAATCAAAAAAATAAAGTTTGGTGTGATGAAGGTGACAAAAGAAGAATCGGAGGTGTTAGTTCCTTTGGTATGAGCGGAACTAATGTTCATGTATTAATAAAGAGCTATCCTAATCAAATCGATAAAAGTAAGGCACAACAATGTTATTTAATGGTACTTTCCGCAAAAACAAAAGATGCTTTAGAACGTAAAAAAAGTGATATGAAACGTTATTTAATAGAGAATGAAGATGTCGATCTAACATCTATTTCTTATACTCTTTTAGAAGGAAGATACCATTTTGAATATCGTTTTGCTACAGTAATAACGAATAAGCAAGAGTTTATTTCTTGTTTAGAAAGCGATACTGCTAATAGTATTACAAGTAATGTGGAAAATAATTTTATAGAGTTAGACAAAGATTTATGTGCAATTCAAAAAATATATGCTCTTGTTAAAGAAACGATGGATTTTTCAGCTTACAAAAAACTTTTGTTAGATTTAGAAAAATATTATTGTATGGGATATGAAATAGATGGCAATGAGTTTTTGGAGCAATTTGATCCTAATATTATTCAATTACCTACATATCCATTTGATAACAAAGAATATTGGTATGAAAAAATTGCTACTGATATGTTGCTTGTACCTGAATGGAAAAAAACAGAGGTATATTATAAGAATATAGAGAAAAGTACGCTTGTAATTTGTGATGAACCATATGTTGCAGGATTATATTCCGGATTATTTATGGATGCAACTAAAATGATATGTTCTAACGATGAAAGTGTTGCTCAAATTGTAGAAAAGTTAAGACGTGCAGGAGAATTTAACAGAGTTGTATGGATTCAATCTGATTTAGATGCTAGGAAAAATTCAAAAAATATATTAAGTATGGAGTATCAGGCAGCCAATATTTGTTCTGTATATAGAGTAGTAAAAGCACTTATTGAAGTCTACGGAACAGAGAATGCATTAGAGCTTATTGGTGTTACTCGAATGGGGCAAATAGTAAATAAAAATACCCAAATTAATCCAGATAGTGCAGGAGTACATGGATTTTTTGGTGTACTTGCAAAAGAAATACCAAATTGGAGTATTTTAGCTTTAGATGTAGAAAATACAAACATAATTGAGGATTCAAAGATGATGCAACTGGTATATAAGACTGGAACAGTTGTAGCATTAAGAGATGGTGTTTGGTACCATAGAGTGATGGTAAATAAAAAATCAAGTATAGAAACATATAACTATAGTGGAGTTTATCGTCAAAATGGTGTTTATGTTGTGCTTGGTGGAGCAGGTGACGTTGGTTCTTTATGGACAGAACATATTGTAAGAAATTATCATGCACAAGTTATTTGGATTGGAAGAAGAGCATTAAATCAGGAGATTTTAGAAAAAATTAATTTAATTGGAGAATATGGACCGAAACCAGAATATTATTCTTCTAATATTTTAGACTTAGCTTCATTACAGAGCGTTCGTGATAGTATTTTGAAAAAATATGGACAGATAAATGGTGTTGTAGTATCTACTGTTGCAGATTTCGATCGTGGAATTCGTGTAATGAATGATGAGGAATTTAAGAAAATTGTTGAAGTAAAAGCTATGGGATGTATGAATGTAGAACGAATTTTTGGCGATGAAACAATTGATTTTATTCTTAATTTTTCTTCTTCTTCTGCTATAGAGATGCCACTTGGACAAGCAGGATATACTGCCGGATGTTGCTTTGCAGATGCATATGCACATTGTGTAGCAAATCAGAGAAAACATAGATCTAAAACTATAAATTGGGGTTTCTGGGGCGAATTAGGTGCAGGCAAGACAATGCCAGAGTCTATTAAGTCAAGAATATATATGACTGGCACAAGACCATTAGAGCCATTTTGTGCATTTTATATGTTGGATAAATTTTTATGTACAGATTGGGTTCAAGCAGAGTATTTGAATGAAACTAATCCTATTGAAGAGGATATTGTTGAAGAAATTCAGGAAGAAGATGTTCTTCAATATGATACTTTAGATGAGAAAGAAATTTGCAAAAAATTTGTTGTAGAAATCTTATGTTCTGTATTAAAAATTTCTGAAAAAATATTAGATGTTAGAGAACGTTTCGAAAAATATGGAATTGATTCAATTACTATTTTGAGTTTAATATCTGCATTTCGCAAGACTCTTCCAGAAATTGAAAGTACTGTATTTTACGAATGTCAAACAATACAAGATTTGATTGATTATGTTATTGATAATCATGTTGATGAATTAAAAGAAATAAAAGGATGTTCAAAAGAAGCAACAGGAGTTATTACAGAAAGTAGTAATAATGAAAATCAATCAGTTATAGAAAAAACAAATATTGCTGAAATTCAAGATGAAGATATTGCTATTATAGGTATGAGCGGAAGATTTGCTAAAGCAAAAAATTTAGATGAATTTTGGGATAATTTAGTTCAAGGAAGAGATTGTATTAGTGAAATCCCTACTTCTAGATGGAGCTTAGATGGATTTTATGAGCCTGATGTTGAAAAAGCAATTAAAGAAAAAAAGAGTTATTGCAATTGTGGTGGTTTTATTGATGACTTTGCAGATTTTGATCCTAGATTTTTCAAAATCTCACCTAGAGAAGCAGTAACAATGGATCCACAAGAAAGAACATTGTTAGAGGAAAGTTATAAAGCGTTAGAAAATGCAGCATATCCTCCTAGCCGTATTAAAAACGAAGGTAATCTAAATGTAGGAGTTTTTGTTGGAGTAACAAGAACAGGATTTGAATTGCATAATCAAAGATTGTGGGATAGAGGCGAAGAGTATAAGCTTAATACCTCTTTTAGTGAGATGGCAAATCGTATTTCCTATACATTTAATTTTAAAGGTCCGTCTTTTGCTGTAGATACAATGTGTTCTTCTTCACTTACAGCATTGCATGTAGCCTGTGAAAATATAAGAAGGAAAAATTGTGATATGGCACTGGTAGGTTCTTCTAATATTTATACACATCCAGCAACGTATCGTACATTCTGTGAGATGAGAATGCTTTCCAAAAAAGGAAAATGCCATGCATTTGGAAAAGATGCTGATGGATTTGTTCCAGGTGAAGGTGTGGTAGCGATTGTATTAAAACCTCTTTCTAAAGCACGTGAAGATAATGATATGATTCTTGGAGTTATTAAGGCAACAAGTATAAATCATGGGGGAAGAACAAACGGATTTACGGTACCAAATCCTATAGCACAGAAGGAAATGATACGTAATGCACTTGATAGGTTTAATATTAATGCAAGACATATTAGTTACGTTGAAGCACATGGTACAGGTACAGAGTTAGGTGATCCAATTGAAATAAGTGGATTAACAAAAGCTTATCGTGAAGATACAAAAGAAAAACAATATTGTGCAATTGGTTCGGTGAAAAGTAATATCGGTCACTGCGAGGCTGCAGCTGGTTTGGCAGGAGTTATTAAGGTGTTACTACAAATGCAGAATAAATTACTTGTTCCATCTCTCTATTCAAAAGAATTAAATCCGTTAATTGATTTTAAAAATAGTCCATTTTATGTTCAACAGGAATTACAAGAATGGAAGCGTCCTAAAGTAATGGAAGATGGATTCATAAAAGAGTGCCCTAGAATTGCAGCTGTTTCAGCCTTTGGTGCCGGTGGTTCAAATGCGCATGTGATCATTGAAGAGGGTAATTACTAAACTTTAATGAAAGGACAATGGTTACTTCATATAGAATTCTAATTTAGAATTCTATATGAATATAACCTGCAAGATGATGAAGTTGTAGGTGAGAAATATGAGTGTAGAAAAAAAATATATTCTTGTTTTATCAGCAAGAGATAAAACAAGTTTGTATAGACAGGTAAGAAGCTTATATGATTTCTTAAAAAAGAACAATTTTGGAGATAATAAGCTGACTGATATTTGTTATACTTTGCAAGTTGGTCGAGATGTTTTGGAAAATAGAGTTGCATTTTTAGTGAATTCTATGGATGAATTATTAAATTCACTTGATTCTTTTTGTACAAATGCTTCTGTGATGAATAATGTGTATGTTGGAAATGGTGAAGTATTAGGATTTGCAGATAGTATTGATTTTTCAAGTAATGATACAATTGCGAAAAATTGGGCAAATGCAGGTAATGTGGATTGGAAAGAATTTTATCGTAAAAAGGGGATTAAACCTAGAATTATTTCACTTCCATCCTACAGCTTTGAGAAAAATAAGTATTGGGATTCCAATTTTGCTATAAATTATAATACAGCTAATAAAAAGAATCTGGTTGACACTTTGTTTTATGAAGAAAGTTGGAAACCTTGTGATGATATAAAATATAGTCAAGAGTCTAATAAAGGAACAGTAATCTGTTTTCTTCCAGATGAAGGTTTTGAAGAAATAAAAGATTATTTAAATAATCTTTCAGAAACAGGATTTGAATATGTATTTGTAAAACGAGGATATAGTTTTCAGACGATAGAAGAAAATTGTTATACTGTAAAAGCAGATTACTTTGAATTTGAGTATTTATTTAGGGTAATTCAAGATACATATTCAAATATATGTGGAATAATGTATCTTTGGAGTTTAGATGTATATACATCAGACGAAGAAGTGTTTTTTGGAAATGTAACGGAGATGATAAAAGGTGTAGCCAAATCTGCTTTAAGGGTTCCTAAAATGCTTATCGCAGGAGGTTATAAAACCTGGCAAGAGCGTTGTCTTAGTGAGTCTTTGGTAAGTCTTGAAAAGGCGGTTCCAATGATTATTCCAGAAATGAATATTAGAGTAGTATGTATTTCAACTTTAGAAAATAATATTCAAAAATGTGTGAAAATCTTTTTAGATGAATTAAAAACTGACAAAAAAGAAAGTGTATTATATGAAAATGATGTTAGAAAACATCTTGTTTTAGAAGAGATAAAAGAGATAAAACAAGATAGAATTCTATTGGAAAACAATGGTGTTTATTGTATCACCGGAGGTATGGGAGGTATAGGAAAAGTTATAACATCGTGGCTTCTCAAAGACTATCAAGCTACTGTTATTTTACTTGGAAGAAGAAAAAAAGAAAATGTAGTTTCACAATTAAAAGAATTTGATAAATATGATGGTAAGGTTGAGTATATACAAGCAGATGTATGTAACTATGAAGAACTACAAAATGCATTAAATTATATAACTAGAAATTATGGAACAATTAATGGCTTTTTCCATGCAGCTGGACTTGAAGGTAAAAAAAGTCTTATAGATGCATCAAGAAAAGAATTTTTAGATGTTCTTTCACCTAAATTAAAGGGTACAAAAAATTTGATTCAAGCTACTTCGGGCTTAAGTTATAAATTTATGTTTTTATGTTCATCAAGTTCTGCTATGCTTGGGGACTTTGGAAATTGTGCATATTCATTAGGTAACCGTTTCTTGATGCTTACAAGTAGATTTTATGATGAGCGAATAAAAGTTATAAACTGGCCATTGTGGAAAGATGGAGGAATGGGACAAGATGACACTGAGATGCAGAAAATGTATTTAACATCAAGTGGTCAGGTTGCTTTAGAAAATAAAGATGCTGTTCAAATTTTGTCTCGTTTTTTAAATAGTACATTTAAGCAGATTTTAGTAATTGTTGGAAAAAGAGAGCGAATAGAGTCCTTTTTGTTTAGAAAAGGCGAGGAAAAACAAAAGAAGAGTAAAAGAAAAAAAGTAAATTCTAAGAAAAAGGCTATTACAAAAGGTAGACGTAGACCATTTATGAATGATTGGAGCGTTGAAGATTGTATAATATATGAACTTAAAGAGGCAACAAATAAAATTCTTCATATTGACATTGATGATATGGGAGAGAATGAAAATCTTGCTGACTTTGGATATGATTCAATTACGTTAGTAGAATTTGCAAGTGATGTTTCAGAGCGTTTTTCTGAAAGAATAACACCAGAAGTGTTTTTTAGTTATCCTACGCTAGGTCGCCTAGGTCATAATATTTATGAAAAATTTAGTGATAAGTTAGAAAATATGTACCGACATTCATCTGAAACAGAAGAAACGGAAGAGTTTGAAGAATTTGAAGATGACGATGATGATGTAAATTATAGTGAAAAAGAAAATATTGAACATTCATCAGTGTTAAAAAATGAAAAAATAGCCATTGTTGGAATAAGTGGTAGATTTCCTTCTGCTGATAACGTGGATGAACTTTGGCAAATTGTGCGAGATGGAAAAGAAGTAATTAAGGAAATCCCTAAAGAACGTACTGAGTGGTGGGAAGGCAAAAATCATTTAGATTATGACTACCGAATGGGTGTAATAAACGGAATAAAAGAATTTGATCCTCTATTTTTTGAAATTTCACCATCTGAAGCGGAGACTATAGATCCAAAACAACGCATTATTCTAGAAGAAATTTGGAAAGCATTAGAAGATGCTGGCTATGGCGAAAAATTGCTTGAAAGTGAAAAAATCGGAGTGTTCGTAGGAGCAGAACAGGGAGATTATGAAGGTCTTTTTTCTAAAGAAGAATATGTAACCTCAAACAATACATCACTTATAGCAGCAAGAATTGCCTATTTTTTGAATTTTAAAGGTCCTAATATGACAATTAATACAGCATGCTCATCTGGACTTACAGCAGCACATCAGGCTGTTCGTAGCATTCAAAGTGGGGATTGTGATAGTGCTATTGTAGCAGGAATTAGTTTGGCATGTACATCTCGTGCTTATGATAGTATGGAAGCAGCTGGAATGTTGTCAAAAGATAGAAAATGTAGGGCTTTCGATCGTAAAGCATCAGGAATGGTTCCAGCTGAGGCTGCTGCAGTTATCGTATTGAAAAGTGAGAAAAAAGCAAGAGAAGATGGAAATTATATTTATGGAATTATTGCAGGTAATGAAATAAATTATGATGGAAAAACCAATGGTATAACAGCACCAAGTGGTGAATCTCAAATATCGCTTTTAAAATCGGTATACGAAAGAAATAAAATTAATCCAGAAAATGTTGGATTGATTATGGCACATGGTACAGGAACAAGACTAGGAGATCCTATAGAGATGAATGCATTGGTAGATGCATTTAGATTATTCACAGGAAAAAAGGAATATTGTTCTGTAACATCTGTTAAGTCTAATTTAGGTCATAGTTTGGCGGCTTCAGGACTTGTAAGTTTAATTGTTTTGTTGCTGGCAATGAGAGGAAAAAAGCTTCCTCCTCAAATTAATTGTGATGAGAAGAGTGAATATATAAAATGGGAAGATACACCATTTTATATAAATGATAAGTTGAAAGATTGGAATGTAAATCCAGAAGGTAATAGAGTAGGTTCAGTAAGTGCATTTGGTATGGGTGGAACAAATGTCCATTTTGTTGTTGAAAGTACAGAACAATTGAAGTTTGCTCAAACACAGAAACCGTATTACCTTATTGTATTGTCTGCAAAAACCCAAAAGGCATTGGAGCAAAAGCGAATGCAATTATCCAATTATTTGGATAATGTAGATTATGATTTTTCAATGAAAGATTTAGAGTTTACATTGCTTGAGGGTAGAATGCAATTTAAACATCGTTATGCTATTGTTGTGAAAAATAGACAAGAAGCAATTGAAATGTTAAATGGAAATATCTTGCCAAATAGAGATGTATTCAAAAATAAGATAAATAAAACATTTAAGCCGCAAGAATCTATAAAAAGAATTGTACAAGAAAATACAGAGATGCTTGACAGGATGAATAGTAATGAACTTGAATATCAGCGTTGTTTGAATACATTAGCAAAATATTATTCTGAAGGATATGAGTTAGACGGAAGAGCGATGTATGGAAATAAGAACTATAAACGCATATCGTTACCAAGCTATCCGTTTGAAAAAGATATTTGTTGGGTGAAAAATCAAAAACCAAGAGTTGTTGATTTACCGAGAATAAGCAATAATGGATTTAACTTAGAAAATGAATCCAATGCTATGGAATTTAAGTATGAAGCAATCTTAAATGGAGATCAATTTTATTTTAGAGATCATATTATTGGAGATAAAGCTCTGTTTCCTGGGGTAGGATATCTTGAACTAGTTCGTCAATCTGTAGAAGATGCGTTTGGAAGTAAAGAAAGAAAACATATTGATGTAACATTTCGTAATATTGGATGGATAAATCCTATATCTTGCGAAGAAAGACAGATGAAATCAGTTTATGTTACTTTCGATAAATCAGAGCGACAAGAGCATAATTTTATGGTTTATGCTATAGAAGATAATGTTAAATCTGTAAAATGTCAGGGTATTGTTGGAATTTCTGAAAGAACAACTAAACTGAATAAAGATTTACTTCAAATAAAGCTAGATGCAATAAATCAAGCAAAAGTAGTAGTAGAATCAAAACAACTTTATGAAAAATATCGAAAATTGCAAATGTGCTACGGAAAAAGTTTCCAATATATTCAGAAAATGTATGTTTTAGATGAGTATGTTCTTTCAAAGCTTGAAATTATTCAAGAACGTGAAATGGAAGCATATAATATGATACCGGGAATTATTGATGGAGCGTTGCAGAGTATTGTAGGTTTTACTTTTGTGGAAGGTTCAGAGTACTCAGAGATAAAAGTACCATTTGGTATAGATAAAGTGGTTGTTCATCATCCTTGTAGCGGTCATATGTGGGCAATAGCTCATAAGGGTAATTCTGTAGGCAAAATTGAAAAGTATGATGTAGAATTATTTGATGAAAATGGAGTTCTTTGTGTAGAAATTCAAGGGTATGTATCAATTGCTTTGCAAAAGGATACAGAGGAAAAAGGAATATTATTAAGAAAAGAACAGGTTGAAGTAGAATATTTAGCTGATGAACAAAGTAAGAATGATCATGTTGATTTATGTATTGGAATAAATAATGTTCCAGAAGGAGCATTAGAGCCTGTAAAAGCAAGAGGAAATAGTACAATAGATGAATGGTTCCAAACAGCGTTATTGGCTATAGTTGAGAAAACAAAGGAAATGATTCATAGCAAGTATGAAAAAGAAAGAAATCTTCAGGTGGTTATTCCTAACGAAGGAGAAGACTTATTATTACGTGCTATAGGAGCATTATTCCAAACTGCAACTAAAGAGAATCCATTATTCCGTGGTAAAGTTATAGAGATGAGTAAAACAGAATCAAAGGAGACTGTTAAAAAGTTATTAGAAGCAGAATCTAATAATATGGATAATGTTCATGTCATCTATAAACAAGGAAAACGTTTTGTAGAACGTATGGAACAGGTTGAAAGTTTACAGAATGGAAATAAGCCATGGAAGGATAAGGGAGTATATTTTGTTACCGGAGGTAATGGTGGACTAGGTAGAATTTTTGCAAGAGAGATTGCAAATTCAGTGAAAGAACCTGTAATTATATTAGTTGGAAGACGTGAATTAGATGAAAACGGAAAATCATTTATCTCTGAATTAAAAGAAATGAACAGCATAGTTGAATATATAACTATGGATATCACAAATAAAGAGAGCGTAACGGACAATATACAGAAAATTGTAACAAGATATGGAAAAATAAATGGTATTTTACACTGTGCAGGAGTTAATTACGATAATTATCTTATAAAGAAAAAAGAGGAAGAGATATGTAAAACACTTGCACCAAAGGCAACCGGCGTTGTTTTATTAGATAATGCAACTAAAAATTTAGATTTGGATTTCTTTATATGTTTTTCTTCTATTTCAGGAGCAATAGGAAGTGCAGGACAAGCAGATTATGCATCAGCTAATGCATTTATGGATGAATATTGTATATACCGTAATAAGTTGGTAGAAAAAGGAAGTAGAAAAGGAGTTTCTATTTCAATAAACTGGCCGCTTTGGAAAGATGGTGGAATGCATGTAGATGAGGCAACTGAAAAAACATTCCGAGAATTATATGGAATTATTTCAATGCCAACAAAACAAGGAATAGAACTTTTCTATTTGATTTGGAATAACTTACATAGGAGTGAAAATATAGTTTGTTTGTATGGCATACAGTCTACACTTAAACGAGAAATAGTAGATAATCTGACAAAAATTAGTGGAAAAACTTTAATATCTAATAAGAAAGATATTAAACTGTTTAAAGAGGAATGGATTTATCAAGAGTTGCCTATAGCAGAAAAAGAACAAAATGTAATCGTATGTGTTGCACAAAACCGTTCTTTTATGAATATTGTAAGTAGTGAAATTGAAATTTGTAACAAATCAACAGAGATTATATGGATAATTTATGATGATTCTTATAAAAAAATTAGTAGCTATGAATATTGCGTAAATTATGAACAAGAGGAAGATTATATTCAAGTTTTTGAAGAAATTGAAAAAGATTTCAATAATGTAGATACAGTTTTATATTTGAGTCCTCTTAGCAATAAGATTTTCTTACAGGATTTAAGTGGAGTAGATTATATTTTAAAAGCTTTTCAAAGAACCGGGTTAAATGTGGAAAAGATGCTTTTAGCTGGTGGATATGAAAACTCTACTGAAAAAGCATTTGCAGATTCATTAATAGGCATAGAAAGTGTAGTAAAGAATTCTAATTTGGATTTATCTATAAATGTAATACTTGGCGATAAAAAAGAATTAGATTATGCAAGTTTTATTCACTATATGTTGAAAGAATCTGCTTCTCAACAAACAAAGAATGTGTCATATGAAAACGGTATGAGAAAATTATACCATAATGAATTGATTGAGCTAGAAAATAATAACCAAGTTCAAACAAAAATAAAAACATATGGTACATATATTATTATCGGAAATGTAGCTGAATTAAGTTTTGAGCTTGCAAACTACTTGAATAAAAAATATTCAACAAATCTTGTGATTGCAAGCAGAGAAGATGAAAATAAAATAAAGACACGATTAATGCAGTTACAGCAGTCTGGTGCTACTATTCGCTATATTCAATCTGAATTAAGTAGTCAGGAACAATTAGAACATTTAAAAAATACAGCAAATCGTTTGTATGGAAAAATTAATGGTGTGTTTTTTGTTTCAGACTTATTGAGAAATATAGAAGAATATAAAAATAGTCAAATTATTGTGCAACCTAAAATTCAAGAAGTTATTGCTTTTGAAAAAGTATTTCAGAATGAAAATATAGATTTTATAAGTTATTGTCTTTTCATTGCGAAAAATATGAATAATTTAGAATCTATATATTATACTGTGAAAAATCGTTTTATTTCTTGTTATGGAAAATATTGTAATCCAACTATTGAAAGAAAGTTAGTTATGATTGAATGTCCAGATTTAGAAAACGAAAATATACATTCAAGAAACATTACTTCCAACACAGCAGAGATTAATTCGAATACAGTTATAAATGTTTTAGAATATGTGTTAAGTCAATCTTCTAATAATTATATAGCAAAATTTGAGCCACATAATAGTGTAGAGAATAGTTCTGAATATAAATTTAACGTAAATCAACATCGTGATTATACGGAAAGTATACAAGAGAACGAAAGGAGAATAGAAGTGTCAGAAAGAAACGAAATAATGAGTTCTAACAATGCACAAGAGAAACAATTAAATGATGAAAATACCAAAAAAGCACTTACTATATTGAAACAAATTGTTTCAAAGACACTTAAAATTCCTGAAAATCGAATTGATGAAGAAGATGATATGGAAGAGTATGGACTAACTTCTATTGTTATTATTAATTTGATAAAAGATCTCGAAGAAATATTTGGAAGCTTACCAAAAACATTATTTTATGAATATAGCACATTGCAAGAACTTGCAGAATATATAGGAACACAATATTCATCATTATTTGCTGTAAAGAACGATACTTCACCATATAACGATAACAATCTAAAGTCAGAGTTGAAAGTTGATAGTGTTGACGTTTATAGTGAGGCTAAAACTATTAAAGTAAATGATGTGAAAGAAGAAAATTATAAAGCTATTACAAATAAGCGAGAAGATGTTGCTATTATAGGTCTTTCTGGTTCATATCCAAAATCAAAAGATATGAACGAATTTTGGACTAATTTAAAAGAGGGTTTTAATGGTATTGAGAAAGTACCTGTAGAAAAATGGGATTATGAGAAATATCAAAGCCGTATGGACGAAGAAAAAGTATTTTCACAATATGGTGGTTTTATAGAAGATGTTGATAAATTTGATCCGCTGTTTTTCCGTATTTCACCGATAGAAGCAGAACGTACAGATCCACAGGAACGCATATTCTTACAATATGCATATAAGGCAATTGAAGATGCTGGATATACAAAGAAACAGTTAGAGAAAATTGGTAATGTTGGAGTATATGTAGGTTCGATGTACTCAGAATATCAATATTTTGGGGTTGAAGAGCAAATGCAAGGTAATATGGTAGCTTATACCGGAACTTTGTCGTCTATTGCAAATCGAGTATCATTTTTCTTAAATGTTCATGGTCCGAGTATGGCTGTTGATACAATGTGCTCTTCTTCACTAACAGCAATTTATCTTGCGTGTCATGAAATTTCTCGTGGTAGATGCGATATGATGATTGCAGGAGGTGTTAATCTTTCTCTTCATCCTAATAAATATGTTATGCTTGCTCAAAATAATATGGCATCCCTCAAAGGTAGATGTGCAAGTTTTGGAGAAGGTGGAGATGGTTATGTACCATCTGAAGGTGTAGGTGTAGTTGTTTTAAAATCATTGAAAAAAGCTATAGAAGATGGTGATCATATTTATGGTGTGATTAAATCAATAGAAGCAAATCATGGAGGAAAAACCAGTGGTTATTCTGTACCAAATCCAAAGGCTCAAACAGATGTAATTGAACGAGCTTTGAAAAGTGCTGATATAAATCCTGAAACAATTAATTATATTGAAACTCACGGAACAGGTACATCGTTAGGTGATCCTATAGAAATTACATCACTAACAAACGCTTATAGAAAATATACGGATAAAACAGGAATTTGTACTATTGGATCGGTAAAATCTAATATCGGTCATTGTGAAGGTGCAGCAGGTCTAGCTGCTCTTTCAAAGGTATTATTACAGTTAAAGCACGAACAACTTGTTCCGTCTATTCATTCAGAAACATTAAATCCATATATTGACTTTGAAAAAACACCATTTAATGTAGCACATCAGTTGAAAAAATGGGAACGTGTAGTTTTAAATGAAAATGGAACTAAAAAGGAATATCCTTTACGTGCAGGAATACAGTCATTTGGTGCAGGTGGCTCAAATGTTCATATGATTGTTGAAGAATATAAAGTAGAGAAAGCACCAACATATAAAGGTCCATATGGAATAGTACTTTCAGCAAAAACTGAACAGCAAGTAAAACAAATTGCTACGAAATTGCTTGAATGGATAAATATGGGTGTTTATAGTGACGAAGATATGGCATCTATAGCATATACATTACAGACCGGAAGAGAAGCTATGGATTATCGTATGGCTTTTTGTGCAGATAGTTTAAAAGAAACTGCTGAAAAACTTAAGGCTTATTTGAATGAAGAAGCTTTCTCAAGTAATGAAATTTTTATAGGAAAGAAACAAGAAAATAATAATGAATTTATTCGACTTTTCTCTGGTGTAGAGCTTACATCTATTATAAAACAATGGGTTGAAGCGGGAAAATTAGAAAAGGTTATTGAGTCTTGGACTATGGGAATGAAGGTAGAGTGGCAAGAGCTTTATGGTAATAAAATAGTTAATAAGATAAGTTTGCCTACTTACCCATTTGCTAAAATGAAATGTTGGGTAGAGACAAACCATAGTCAATTTGAAAAGATTTCTTCTGAAAAAAGTGAATTAGAAATTATTACTGTATATTTAGGTATAGAAAATGTTCCTAAAGACGCAATTTCTCTTGGAAAAGAGCAGGATGAAATACAGATTCAGAAGAATAAATTGGAAAGAATTTTAAATGTAGTATTAAATTCTGATAATCCATCTAAGTGTGGTATTAATATTATTCTTCCAAGTGATAAAAGAGATAATTATTTGTTTGCAGAAGAAATAATTATCAAAACCCAAAAGATGCATCCTAAGTTTAACGGAAAAATAATTTTTGTTTCAAGTAATAGTGGAGAAACAGAATTAGAGAAAATTGTTGATTTTGAAAAGAATCAGTCAGACTTTCATAATGTAATGTATGAAAATGGTACAAGAAGTATTATGGATAAATAATAATCTTGCAATATGAAAGAACTAGGGGCTGTTTGAAAAATCAAAAGTACTGTATATTTTCAAACAGCTCTGGTTTATTTTATCTGTTAACTATTATGAACCAATATGGTTTTCGGGGGTTATATTATTATAAAACTAGGAGGTCTGAAAATGAAAGATTTAATAAAAGCTATATGTGAGGAAACGACAGAAATAAAAACTCAGGTCGTAAATCCTGTTAACAGGGATACTGTAAAAGAAGAAGCTTTCTTTATTATTAGAAATATAATATCAGAATCATTAAAAATTCCAATTGAGTTTGTAGAGAATGGTAAAAAAATAGAAGAGTACGGATTGGATTCTATTCAGAATCAGAGTCTGATAAAAAATATGGAAAAGATTTTTCATTCGCTTCCTAAAACTTTATTCTATGAATATGAAACGATTGATGATTTAGTTCATTTTTTAATAGGAAATGATAAATATTACAATATTATAAAAAATAGTATTGAAAAAAAGCAATCTTCCGAGACAAGTATTAAAAGTAATGTAATTTTAAATCAAATTATAAAAGATAATAAAATTGAACAGAGTAATCAGAATGATAATAATTTTGATAGTGTTAAAGAAAACATTTTTTCTTTGATTGCAAAATCCGATGTAGATGGATTAGAGTATGAAGCATTGTTGGATGGAGATGCATTTTATTTTAGAGACCATATTATGAGTAATAGTGCATTATTTCCAGGTGTTGCTTATTTAGAGCTGGTTCGTCAAGCTGTAGAGCGTACATATGATAAAAAAATGCAGAATGATATTACAGTAACATTTCGAAATATTGGATGGATGAATCCCATTGTGTGCGAATCTGGTCAGCAGAAAAAAGTATATATTTCTTTTGAAAAAACAGGTCAACAAGAATTTGATTTTATAGTTTATACTGTAGAGCAAAATGGTATTAAATCTATAAAATGTCAGGGTATCGTAGAATTTTCTGGATATAATGAGATAAATCGTAAAGAGCTTAAACAAATTAAAGATGATGCAAAGCTTCAGGCGAATACAATAATAGAAGCTAATCGATTTTATAATAACTGTCATAAGTTAGGTATGTTGTATGGTGAAAGCTTTAAGTATCTACAGAATTTATATGTGTCAGATGAATTTGTTTTTTCTGAACTGAAAATTACACCAGGACAGAAAATGGATTTATTTACTATGATTCCTGGAATGCTGGACGGAGCATTACAAAGTGTTATAGGTTTTACCTTTATGCAAGGTGCAGAAGATTATTCTGAAATAAAGGTACCGTTTGGTATAGATAAAGTGGTTGTTCATCATCCTTGTAGCAGTCGTATGTGGGCAATAGCTCGCAAAGGTGATTCTGTTGGCAAAGTGGATAAGTACGATTTAGAATTGCTTGATGATAACGGAGTACTTTGTGTAGAAATGTGTGGATGTGTATCAATTGCATTGCCAAAAGATACAGAAGGAAAGGGAGTACTACTAAGAAAAAAACAGGTAGCAGTAGAATATTTAGCTGATGTACAAAGTAAGAATGATCATGTTGATTTATGCATCGGAATAAATAATGTTCCAGAAGGAGCATTAGAGCCTGTAAAAGCAAGAGGAAATAGTACAATAGATGAATGGTTCAAAACAGCGTTATTGGCTGTAGTTGAGAAAACAAAGGAAATGATTCATAGCAAGTATGAAAAAGAAAGAAATCTTCAGGTGGTTATCCCTAACGAAGGAGAAGACTTATTATTACGTGCTATAGGAGCATTATTCCAAACTGCAACTAAAGAGAATCCATTATTCCGTGGTAAAGTTATAGAGATGAGTAAAACAGAATCAAAGGA
>JAXJQK010000154.1:0-10184 GCA_036311185.1 Acutalibacteraceae bacterium
TAACTGGTTGCGTATGCTTGCTTATCGAGGTCGATAAGCAAGACTTTGTAACCTCTCTCGGCTAGTATAGCCGAGAGATTTACTGCTGTGGTTGTTTTTCCACAACCACCCTTTTCGTATGTTATTGCAATTTTTGTAGCTTTTTTCATAATCGTCAAATCCTTTCATAATCGTCTAGTTGCTACTTGGTTTTTAATTTAATTGTTTTCTCTTTTTCTGCTAAGAATAATTACACCAGCAGAAGAAATAAATAGGCTGATTAGTACATAAGGTACTTTTGAGCCTGTATATGGTGTGCTTTCTGTTGTGTCAGGCTTACCTGTGCTGTCTATTTGGTCAGGTGTTCCTGTGCTTTCTGTTTGGTCAGGTGTGCCTGAGCTTTCTATCTCATCAGGCTTTTCAAAAGTAACTGTCTGACCCTTATCGTTAATATCAGCGTGTACTGCTACCTCAAGGTCATTGAAGTATAGAGTTTCAAATACTACTACTGACTTACCCTCAAGAGCTGAGCTGTCAAAGGTGAACTCAACATCAACGCTACCGTTCTCGGTGGTTGCCTTAAAGGTCTTTGTGGCTGTTACTTGCTTGCCATCAACAAGAAATGGCTTGCCTGTTTCTTTGCTCATAAGTACACCTGATACAGTGTACTCTTTGCCAACAATCAAATTGCTGTATTTAACAGTATCAACGATAGTTGTTGTCTTGCTAACCTTTGCTGTGTTCTTTCCTGATGTTTTATCTTTAGCTGTTGTCTTTAGGTCAACATCCTTGAATGTTACGGTCTGTCCCTCGTCTGATATATCAGCGTGAGAAGCTACCTCAAGGTCATTGTAATAGATGTGTTCAAACACAACTACTGACTTACCCTTTAGAGATGTTGAGTTAAGCTCAAAGATAATATCTACTGTTCCATTCTTAGCTTCAGCAGTGAATGTCTTTTCTGATGTAACCTCTGCACCGTCAATAAGCAGTGGTTCTCCAGTTTCCTTGTTCATCAGAATACCCTTTACAGTGTACTCCTTACCAACAAGCAAATCCTCATAAGCTACTGTATCAACGATTGTTGTACTTTCACTAACATAGGTGTAATTATCACCAGTTAGTAGGTCTTTTGCAGTTGTACCAGCCTTTGGGTCAAGGAAGATAACTGTCTGTCCATCATCTGTTATATCTGAATGTATTGCTACTTCAAGGTCATTGAAGTATAAAGTTTCAAATACAACTACTGATGTACCCTTTAACGCTGATGAATTGAATGTAAATTCAACCTCAACTGTTCCGTTTGAAGTTTCTGCTGTAAATGTCTTTGTTGCTGTAACCTCAGCACCATCAACAAGAAGTGCTTCACCTGTTGCCTTGTTCATCAGAATACCCTTTACAGTGTACTCCTTACCAACAATCAAGTTGCTGTATTCAACCACATCTGTAATAGTAGTTGTTGTATTGATGTACGCATAATGAGCTTCTGTATTCTTGTCTGTTGCTGTTGTGCTTAGCTTTGGTTCTTCAAAGGTTACGGTCTGACCATCATCATTGATGTCGGTATGTGTTGCAACCTCTATATCTTCGTATGTCAATGTTTCAAACGCTACTACTGACTCACCCTTTAAAGCAGAGCTATCAAAGGTGAATGTAATATCAATATATCCGTCCTCTGATTCTGCTGTGAATGAGCTACTAGAAATAATTTCAGCACCATCAACAAGCAGTGGTTCACCAGTTGACTTGTTCATTAGCACACCTGTTACAGTGTACTCTTTGCCAACAATCAAGCCTGTGTATTCTACACGGTCAACGATTGTTGTAGTTTCAGACACATAACCATTGTGTCCACCTGTTGCTGTGTCTGTTGCTGTTGTATTCAAGTCGGTGTCCTTGAACTTTACTGTCTGTCCCTCATCGTTAATGTCGCAGTGTGTTGCTACCTCAATACCGTTATATGAGATTGTTTCAAAAGCAACTACTGATGTACCCTTTAACGCTGAAGAGTTAAAAGTGAACTCCATATCAACTGTTCCATTTTCACTTTCTGCTGTAAATGTCTTTGTTGCAGTTACTTCAACACCATCAACAACAAGTGCTTCTCCAGTTGCTTTGTTCATTAATTTACCATTGATTGTGTACTCTTTACCAACAATCATGTTGCTATAAGCTACTGTATCAACGATTGTTGTAGTTTCACTTACAAAGGCTTCGTGTTCGTCTGTGAATACATCTTTTGCTGTTGTGCCAATATCAGGGTCTTTGAATGTTACGGTCTGTCCTATATCGTTAATATCCTTATGGCTTGCAAGAGCCACACCGTTATAATATAGCTGTTCAAATACAACTACTGATTTTCCTCTTAGTGATGTACTGTTGAAATTAAACTCAACATCTACTTCACCAGCACCAGTTGAAGTTGTTGTAAATGTCTTGCTTGCTGTAACAGTGCTACCATTTACAAGTAGCTGTTCGCCTGTTTCCTTATCCATTAGAACACCCTCAACAGTATATTCTGTGTTAGTGCCTAAGTCCTGATAAGTAACTGTATCAATAAGTGTTGTGTTTTCGTTTACATAAGCATAGCCACAATCAGTAGCCTTGTCCTTTGCCTTTGTTCTGATTTCACCCTTTTTAAGCTCGTTATTAACAAGCATTGTAGTTGTTTCGTTCCAAGCTATATCAAAGTCTGAATCAATAACTGTAACATATCTGTCTGCTTGACCAACCTCAGAAAGAGTATATCTACCGATTGGAATATTATCAAAGATTGCTTCACCGTTAACATCTGTCTTTGTTGAAATGTTAATTTCTGCACCACTGTTTGATGTTCCGTAAATCTTAAATTCTACATTCTCGATTACACCATCATCAGCAGTTTTTACAACCTTTAGCTTGCCTTTTTTTAGCAAGTTATCAAACTGTACGCTTGCTATCTCTGATGTAGAGCTATATGGCTCTACTACAAGTGTCTGTGTAGCCTGTGGAACTGCATACTCAGGCACATTAAGCTCTGTTACTTGGTAAGTACCAGGATAAAGGTTAGTTGCGATTAAACCATTGCTGTCTGTGGTAAAGGTTTTCTTGAAGTTTAATTCGTCACAGCTTACTTCAAATTCTATACCCTCGATAATGCCATATTCAGAAGTTTTCTTTATTTCTGCTGGCACATCTCTGAATGAGTTATGAGCAACAACCTCAAAAGGAAATCCCTCGATAACGGTTACTGCCATTGGCTCAAGAGGTTTGTACTGTTCAGGAGTGTCAATCTCCTCAATAATGTATGTACCGATTAAGATGTTCTTAAACTCTGCGATACCATCATCGTTGGTAATAGCAGTTTCATCAACTCTTAAACCACAATCTGCTGTACCATATAGTCTGAACTTTAGTCCGGCAACCTTGCCATCATCAGATGTTTTTAATAATTCACCGTCACCACGCTGATAATCATTATAGAAGCTAACCTCTGCTGTTTGGTTAGCTGTTACTGTAACTATCTGTGGGTCAGGCACTACGAAATATCCCGGTACATTAATTTCTTCAACTGTGTATGTACCCTGTGGTAAGTCCTTTACAATAAGACCGTTGCTGTCTGTCTTTAGGTTTAGTAGCTCGATGTACTCACCTTTATAGCTTGTACCAGTAATATTGAACTCAAAACCCTCTACATTACCACTTGCAGAAGTCTTTATAATCTTTGCTTTACCGTCCTTTAATGTGTTTTTGAAATTTACAACATAAGGTGTGTTAGCTTCTTCCTGTGTAGTTGGATATTTGATTTCAATATTCTGAGGTGCTTGTGGTTCGTATCTATCAGGAACGTTAATCTCCTCAATAGTATATTTACCCTCTTTTAGGTTATCTGCTGTGATGAAGCCTGTTTCATCTGTTTTATATACTTTTGAGAAGTTAAGCTCTGCACAGCTCACTTTGAACTCAATATCATTAACAATACCATCATCAGAAGTCTTGATTATCTGCATTTTGCGATTAACATTCTCATTATGAACATTAACCTGTGTTGTTTTGCCATTTTCAATTTTTACTGTTATATCTTCTTGTTCTACATAAAGGTTCGGACTTGGTGTTCCATACTCTCTTAGTGTATATTCACCAACTGGAATTTTGTTGGTGTCTAAGTAATACTCACCATTTTCATCAGTTGAGAAAGTAAAGAAAACACCTTTACCAGCGTAAGATGTTCCGAAAAACTCGAAATTTACTCCCTTGACAAAACCATCATCAGCAGTTTTCTTTACTTTGAAATTACCATACTTTTCGTGGTTATTGAAAGTAACTGTTTTATGCTCGTTATCATTAACAACAATTTCTTGACTAGGTTGGTTAGGCTCTTGCCAATATAGCTTTTGAGTTTCTGACAAGATTTCTGTAACTTTATATCTGCCACCTTGTGGAAGTGAAATAGTCACTGAACGATTTGGATAAATTTCAACCTCTGTTTCAAATCCATTTGATAAGCCTTCAACTCTGAATATAAATGGTTCTGTATCATTCTTAACATAACCATTAAAGTCAGTAGTTTTCTTGATAGTTAAATCACCACCCAATATTACATTGTGGAACTTAACAGTTGTAGTCTGATTAGGCTTGATTTCAACATTTCTGTCAGCAGGCTGACGATAACCGGCTGGAACAATCTCGTGTACTTTATATGTACCCGGTCTAATTCCACCCTTTAGAATTGTGCCATCAGCACCAGTTGTATATGTGCCAACTAGCACATTCTCGCTGTTGTATAACTCAAACTCTATGCCATCAACCTTACCGGCAGTTGTTGTGCCATCAACGTTCTTTATAGGCTCGGCTGTTTTTATTAGCTTTAGCCAACCATCTTTTAATGTATTCTTAAAGGTTACTGTTGCAGTTTGATTTTCCTTAACAGTTATAGTTTGTATAGGCTGTGCATTGTACTTATCAGATACAACTTCTTCAATCTTATATGTACCTGTGTCAATGTCCTTTGTTATAAGACCTTTGCTATCAGTTGTGTATGTGCCAACAAGTTTATTGTCAGTTGTATAAACCTTAAACTTAATGCCAGCAACTACACCATCCTCAGATGTTTTTACAATCCTTAGTTCGCCTTTTTCGTGTTCATTTGGTACGATTGGTGCATTAAATGTAAACACACTCTCTGAGCTACCAGTAGATGTAATCTGTCTTATATACAAAGTATCGTCTTTGATGTAACCATTTGGTGCTTTGGTTTCTTGAATTGTTATAGTACCAAGAGGTAATGTAACAATTCCATCGTGATAATAAAAATCGTTGTTACTGTCAACTACATAACTATCACTTAATTCAGCATAACCATCACTATCTGTTCTTAGTGTCCAATAACGCTTGAAGCTACTGTCTGCTTTTCCTGATTTTATTTCTTCTTCATTAAAATATCCTTTATAAAATTTGACAGTAAATTCAGCTCCAACAAGAGGTTTTCCATTTTTGTCTGTCTTATTAGCTACAATAAATGTAGGGTCACTCTGAGGAGTATTTTTTATATTAACTTTGCTAGTCTTATTACCAACAATAGTTACATTTGTTGCTTTAGTAGATAGAGCATAACCTTTGCCAGCTTGCTTTTCTTTGATTGTGTATTCACCGATTGGCAAATTATTTAACACACCTTTATACTTAACAGTTGCAGAACCGTCATTAACTTTAGTATTAGTTGTTAATGTATACTTTTTATTTGTGGCTGTATTGGTAACTGTGAACACTGTTCCTTTTAAGCTATAACAGTCTGTGTTATTATCTGTTAGGCTGTAATTGCTTGAGTCCTTAATGATTTCTAGTGAACCTAACTGTGGAGCTTCTTTGAATACAATAACCTTTTGTGAACCGTCCTTAGCGTCTAGGATATACATTTTATCCGTTGTAGAAACTGTTGGAGCGTTCTTCAAAGCTTCAGCAATTTCTTTTACGGTGTTTATCCAATCAATGTTAAGTGCGTATGCCCACTCACTGTCACCATAGATATATGCTAATACTCGGTGTGTCAGCAAATAGTATAGGTCTGTACCACTTGCACCCAACCAATGCTGTGTCTTTTTGGATTGCATATAGCTTTTCATACTCTTGCTACCAAAAGCAGTTACAGGTGTTTCAAACTTATCTCCACCATAACCGTATGAAAGAGCCTTTAACAATAGCTGATACTTACTATTTGATGATGTAACCTCTGTAAGATTACCACTACCAAAAGTGCCTGATGGTGCAGACAATTTCGGATTAACACAGTAAGCCATTTTTCCGTCAGCATACATTATATGAGTAGTCCAGTTTATATTACTTTCATACTCTAACAGATTGCCAAGACTAAGCTTTACTGTTGTGCCATCACTTGCTTGTATCAATCCTTTGTCTGTTTCTGCTGCCATTGCTGTTGGTAATGACATAATTATCATCAGTACCGACAGCATAACAGCTACAATACTTTTTGCTAGTTTCTTTTCGTGCATTTTATGCACTCCCTTCAAAAAATAATATCTATATAAAAAGAGCAACCCTTTTGGATTGCTCTTGAATAGGATATATATTGACTTGAGTTTTATCTATCAGTAATAGTCTGTATATGCTGTTTTTATATGTTTGCATATTTTGAGTGTCATATTATTGCAGTTCCTTTCAAAAATAAAATTATAGGGTATATATCCCTCAGAGAATAAATAATATTTATACAAATAGTGACAGGTAAGGAGGTCAACGAGTGATTGAGGTGATTATGGTTACTTACCTGTCACTGGAGGTATTGGCAAAAAATAAAGCAGAGCGTTTCTGCTCTGCTTAAAATAGGGGAGTGGTTACTAATTATATATCAATAGTACCCAGCTTCTTTTATTAGCACCTGTTCGTCCCAAGCTTCTTTTACTACCTGAGTTTCCCAGTGTCCTTTTTCTTCTACAGTAATTGTTGTTGAACCTGTTTGAACCTGTCTATCTTCTACACGATAACTAGCTGACTCACGATTTAAAGCGTGTTGCTTCATATGTGAAGTTATATTATCTGTTATATCTATTTCACAATTATTACAAATAGCTCTACCGTGTGTTTCATATATAGGTTCTTCATAAGTATAACCCTCTTGGTCTACTACCCATACCTTTTTAGTTTCGGCTGGGTGGTGTACTGTTTTGTATTCAGCTTCGTGCCATACCTTTGATGGAGTAGTTGTTGTATTGTTAGGCTTGTTATTGTTCACAGGCTTGCTCTGAGTGGCTGTGCCTGTGTTGGTGTTGTTGGTTGTGCTATTGTTTGAATTGTTGTTGCTGTTAGTTTGATTATCACCAACGATTGTAGTGGTCGTCTGAACAATAGTAGCTTCTTCTTTCTTGTTTTCCTTGTCTTTCTTTTCTGTTGGCTTCTCTGTTGGCTGTTCTGTTACTTCCTCGGTAGCCTGTTCAGTTGGTTCTTCTGTTTCTTTCTCTGTTGGCTTCTCTATTGTTGCTTCGGTAGCCTGTTCAGTTGGTTCAGTAGCACTCTCTGTTGCAACTACCTTATCAGCACTTGTATTGGTATCAGACTTTACCATATTATAGGCTGTAATAACACTACCCATACCGACCATCACAACTAGGCAAACAGCCAATAAAATAACCTTTGTTTTCTTGTTTAAATTGTTTATCGTATTCATCATAATAATCTCTCCATTCACTAACTCTAATACTGTTTTCGTGCATTCAAATTCTCTTGTATTTGTTTTATATATTGACAAGAAAATTTGAAACTATATAATTAATTTTATTATATAATCTCAAATATTCTTTGTCAACTTTGTTCTTCTAGTATAGGTTTAACCCTTAAATCCTGATGATATAACTACATCATCAGTTATATCATTACTTGTTATCATTCGTTCTCTAGCTATCTGCTTTAGGTTGAAAAACGGACAATCTTCAATTTTTTCGTGCTTGTCTGCTTCAGTACAAAACCAACAGCTTTGTCTGTTGCATTTGTCATTAATATAATTCGCAATATAATTTTTCATAGCTTCTCCTCTAAAAACTTAATTACTCGGTGCTTTACCATATTTTTTCTCTAGTCTTTCCAATGTTGCATAAATTTCCTTGTTTAGTACGCAAGTCTTACACTTTCTATCTCTACAAGACGGAAATATACGACTGTTATATCCACAAGGATGTTTTGTTTTTTTGTTCATCAATTCTCACCTAACATTTTGAAAATTAAAAAACGGAACTGATTCCGTTTTTTTGCCAGCAGAAGAAAAATTAACAAGTTGTAGGGTAACGAAGTTTTATGGCTTCTATAAAATATTTATCCCAACTGGAGTACCCGAAGATGTTGTAAACGCTGTTAAGCTCTTGTTCTTCTTCTGTGGAAAATCCGTTCCATAAAACAAATGCAAGTCTGATTGCCTTTACAGAACTGCTTGTTTGCCACGGTTGTTCAAAATTGTCAGGTCGAATACACATCTCTTTAAAGTCGAACATCTGCTCAGCTCGACTTAAATCACAAGCAAGTGCAAGTAGATACATAACTGGCTTTGTTTCTTCGTCTACTCGATTGCATTTTTTTAGCAATTCAAAGTATATATTTTTGTGATTTTCATCTTTAAATTTAATTTCATTATCCATATTAACCGTCCTTTCAAAAACGGAACTGGTTCCGTTTTTTACAGCATAAGAAGAAATCTAAGAATATCTGTTTAACACTTCTTTTGCAGGTACATCATTGAACAAATGTCGAAGTTCGTTCATTACACTGTCCTTTGACTTTTCATCAAGTTCTGCACTCTTTATAGCCTTTGTTAAAAAAGCTCTTATAATATCGTTAAACGCAGAACTGTCAACCATTTGGCAAAAATCATCTTGATTGCAAGTAGCCAAAAACTCATAAATCTCAATACTTCTTTTAGCCTGTTCTTCTGTCATTTTGCCTTGTTCAACAAGTTGCTTGTAACTGTCAGCCATCACAGCAAATCCGTTCATAAAATCACCTCTCTATAAAATAAAAAACCGGAACTGGTTCCGGTAGTTGTCTTTTTTATTACATTGATGTATAAAATATTTGTACATTAATGTAATAAAAAAGGAGAAATAACGCAATGACAATAAAAGAAGCTTACAAAATATGGCAAGATGATTACTGGAAAATTGATGGTAACTTACTTGAAAACACCATCAGGGGATATATCAGCATATACAACAAACATTTGCTACCTATAATTGGTGACTGTCAGATAGATAACATAGATGTCGAGGAACTTCAAGAGTATTACAATTCTTTAGCAAATAAAGGAATGAAACCCAAAACTATCAAAAACATAAATCAAGCTCTTGAAGCTATGCTACACTATTTCCAACAGAAAAAAGAAATAGCCGATATACAAGTGGACACTGTGGTTTTACCTAAGCTCCGAGGAAATAATGAAACAGCAAACCCAATAAGTGAAGAAGAATATGTAACACTACTTCCGTATTTATCAGGACATTATAAGTGGGTTATACCATTTATAGCTGAAACAGGTGTTAGGGTAGAGGAAATAGCCATACCTTTAAATTGTATTGATTTCGAGAACAAGTTGATACATATTCGATACGCAGTAAAACGTAAGTACACCGATTTTGAAAATCAAACTACTAAGCTTATATGCTCACCATACCTTAAGGCTGAAGCCTCATACAGAACAGTTCCAATTACACCAACAGTTGAAATCATCGTAAATAATCAACTTCAACACTTAAAAAACAATAACATCAAATCAGAGTTTTTATTTCCAAACACTAATGGAGAAATTATTGAACCAAGGAATTTGCTGAGATACTATCACGAATTACTTGACAAAGCAGAGTTGCCACATCGTGGTTTATCG
Source organism: Acutalibacteraceae bacterium (assembly GCA_036311185.1). Taxonomy (GTDB): domain Bacteria; phylum Bacillota; class Clostridia; order Oscillospirales; family Acutalibacteraceae; genus CAG-964. Next base: position 9,839 of record JAXJQK010000154.1, read on the forward strand.
TCCTTGCGTAAACTATTTATTAGACGAATGGTATTGGGGGGTATGCAACCTAAAGTCCTTCAAAAAATCGTCGGTCACTCTGAATTTTCTACTACAATGAAATATTATATGATAATTGATGACAATGACAAAAAGCAAGAAGCACTCAAGGTTTACGAGAACCTTAGAAGTTCATCTATAAACGCATATTATGAGCAATTACTCTGTTCAACGGACTCATAACCCGAAGGTCGTCAGTTCAAGTCTGGCTCCCGCAACCATTTTTCCCTTAAACAAGCACACTTCGGTGGGCTTGTTTAAGTGCATTTTATACTATTGTATACTATTGTATACTATATTCCGATAA
>JAXJQK010000155.1:0-19256 GCA_036311185.1 Acutalibacteraceae bacterium
AAGGCAGGCTGTCTGCTTTACCTGTAATAACATCTGAAAATACATATGTTAAAGAGGTGTTAGCCATTTTTAAAACTGCTGCTGCATTTAGCATACAGGACTCAAAGTTAGAAGTAACGTATTGCTTTATCCTTACCAGCTTAACAGATGAAGACGGATAAAGCTCTCTGCTGTCTAGCATAATTGCAGATGTATCTACAAATTGAGTAATAGCAGGATATCCTACTATCATAGCTTCTTCACGCAATGCTTTTGTGCATAGCTTTTTTATAGGTATGTTTACCGAAAGCATACAGGCTACCGGTACACTAAGACTGGAAACCATAGCAAATGATGATATTGCACCTATTGCTGTTTGATAAACTATACCGTGTATAATAGCAACAACTACAGAAATCACTAAGCCAATCAAAGAAAAGCTAGAAGCCATAGATTCACTTGGATCCTTTGCATAGGATAGCTTCATAAAGTTGCTGAAAAAGTCTGTTCTTTTCTGGTAGGCTATTACAGGGTCATCTGCGTTTGTACCTCTTACCATTTTTTCAGCGTTGCGTCTGTCATTTAGTATTGTTACAGCGTACTTTCTTCTTTCCTGTGCAACAAATCTGAAATTATCCTTTATTCTTAGCTGTTGAACCATTTTACCAAGTGAATTTGTAGCCAGTGCAAAAACAACTAAAACAGAGTAAAGGCTTTGTGAACCGTGGTAGAAAGCGTAGTAGTTAAAGAATGCTGCAATACTTTGTATAAGTACAGCTATAGAGGCTACAGCTACACCTGTTTCTGAATTACCCTTAAAACCGAGTAATGGTATTAAGCCACGTTTTATTGTATTTACAGAGCAACCAACTGCAATAGAAAGTAAAACAAGATTTGTTACGCAGTATACAAAATCTGCATTAGGTATTACTCCGTCAAATATTGTAGGGAAGAAATTTTTAATTATAATCAGTGCAAGCTCTAAAACAAAAATCACACCTGTTATAATTGCTCTGAAAAATTCATTTCTTATATTAAGGTTTATTTCAACCATTACAGCTCTTGCGTCCTGAGGTGTTTCGTAGTCCTCTATTTTTTCTGTTGTGCTGTCGCTTACAGAAAATGCACTGTAGTCTACTGTTGTACCATAATCGGTAAACAGTGCTTCTTTTACGCTCTTTTTCTTTTTCTCTGCCTTTGCCTCTTGCTTTAATTTGCGTTTTTCCTCTTTAGCTTTTAGTTTAGCCTGTCGCTTTTTTTCCTTTGGGTCATTGAAGATATCTTCAATATTTTCTTCAGGCTCATCATCTATATTATCAGAGGCATCAATAATTGTTTCGTTTTTCTCGGCAAAAATACTTTTGTCTATTTTTACCTTTTCCTGTTCAGCTTTTTCACCCTTAACAAAAGCAGTGGTTGCCTTTGTTATAATATCTTCTTCAAGAATTTCAGCTTCCTTTTTGTTTTTCTCTGCCTTTTTAGCTTCTAGCACATCTGGGCTTAAATAAGCCTCATAGGCATTCATAAGTATTGGCGAAAGCTTACCTATTTCTATGTTAAAGGTTGTAGGCGTGCTTTCTATGGTGTACATAGGCTCTATATCGCCCTCGATAAAAATATTACCGTTTACCTTTTGAACATTAACAAAGCTCATATCTATATCTGTAATAGGAGGAACAGAGCTTTGTATATCCTGTGGTGACTGTTGCTCTGTAGCTTTACTTTGAGCATTGTCTTTTTCGATATCTGATGATTTATGTTTTTGTTTGTTTGAGGTAAGCTCCTCGTTGTTTAGATCAGAAATACCCTCATCACTTGTATATTCATCAGGTTTAGCATTCAGAGCCTGTCCTATTTTGAATAGGGATTTAAAAATTGACCCTTTTCTTTTTCTGGGTCTTTTTTCTGTATAAGCTGTAAGCTGAGAAAAGTCGTATGTTGTTTCTGTATCTGAATTATCTGTATCGTCATTATCTTCGCTATCATCAAAATTATAGAGAGCCTCTTCTAGGATTTTTTCTTCCTCTGTTTTATCTTCATTAGAATTATGTTTTTTATTTTTCGATTTTTCCTGAACAACTCTTTCGTGATTTCCAATAAGCTCTACATCATCTTCATTTTCAGTTGAATTATTATCATCAATATTTTCTTCTGTACTATCTTCAGCTTCATCAAAATGAGGGTCACTATCTACTATTTTAAGAAAAGGTTTTTTATGTTTTTCTTTTTTTTCATCAGCTGTATTTTCAAAATTATTTATGCTTGCTGATTCTGTATCCTCTTGAGCTATTTCTTTTAATGCTTCTTTCTTTTTTTGCTCCTCTATAGCGTCCTTTTCAGTGATTGTCATAAGACGCTTTAATTTTTGAAGGACCTTCTTTTCTTTTTTATCTTTTTCATTTGCCAATATTACCAACTCTTTTCCAAATTGAAATATTATGGTGTCTTATTTATTTCTCTGTCTTAATACATCATACATAAGAACACCTGCCGCAACTGATGCATTAAGTGAATTTATCTGCCCTTTCATAGGTAGTGACAAAATACCATCACATTTACTGCTTACAAGTCTGCCTATACCCTTACCCTCGTTACCTATCACCAAAGCTATTGCACCTGTTAGGTCTGTTTTAGATGAATCGTCTCCGTCCATATCGGCACCAAATACCCATACACCACGTTCTTTAAGCTCGTCTATTACAGATGGGATATTTGTAACTCTGGCTACATTAACATACTCTACAGCACCGGCTGAGGCTTTACCAACGGTGTAGCTTAGCCCTGCACTTCTGCGTTTTGGAATAATTACACCGTGTGCACCTGTACACTCTGCTGTACGTATAATTGCTCCTAAGTTATGAGGATCCTCTATTTCATCAAGCACAATAATAAAAGGTGGCTCGTTACGTTTTTCAGCAGTGGCGAAGATATCCTCAACAGTAGAGTACTCCTTTACAGCAGCCATAGCGGCTATACCCTGATGTACTGCACCACCACATAAAAAGTCCAGCTTTTTGCTGTCTACCTCTTTTACAGGTATTCCCTTATCCTTTGCCTGTGCAATAATAGCTGTGCAAGAGCCTGCCTTGTTGCCTTTAACTATAAGCACAGACTCTATTGCTCTGCCACTGTTTAAAGCTTCTTTAACGCAGTTTCTGCCTGCAATTATATCCTTATGCCTTTCAGGCTCCTGCTCGTTGCTTTGATTTTTTCTGTTTCTATCTCTGTTTCTGTCAAAATTTTTGTCAAAACCTTTGGTATTTCCTTTGTTATATCTATCTTTCATTTTAATAAAACCTACCATCTTATACTTTTTGCATATACCTTTAAATTATAGCACATCAAAGAGAAATATCCAACTGTTTGCAATAAAAAAACGTTATAATACTAAACTCTGTTAAAAAGTGGACAAAGATTTACGAGCAGATTTTGTGCCAAACGAATACTGACCCACAGGAAGGCTGTCGCCTTCCGAGGACGCAGTATGAAGTGTGGTGCAAAATCTGCCGTAAAGAAGTCCATTTTTAATAGAGTTTAGTATAGCTCCGTATTGCTCATAAAGTAAGCACCAACATCGATATTTTCAGGTATTATACCGTACATACCTGTTACAGGGTCTTTAAAAATGTCTATATGTGGTGGTGCAGCTGTAAAACAAAAGTACATTACCATAAATAAAAATAAAAGACCTAAACACAATGGAAAAAGATTGCGTAGGTCTTTGCTTGAGGTGGTAATTTTATAGCTTAAAAAATGTGCAAGAGCGTTCCAAACAAAAACACTGAGGATATCAACAATAAGAATAGCTCTACCCAATATAGTTGTATACAAGTAGAAAAAGCTTATTATAAGTCCGCTAAGAAAATAAAGCCCTATAACCTTGGCTACTACAAATTGTCTGAAATATGGTATAGAAAAGGCAAGTTCAATAATACTCCATACAACATAGGGCATAGCAAATATTTTTATGTGCTCCCACACACTTTCGTTTACAGCACCAAACAGTACACCCAAAGCACTGCCATTTGTCCAGTCGTATAAAAAATGAAGCAATGTTGCACATATAAATACAAAAAACATACCTGCTATTTCAAGCTTTTTCAGTCGATTATTCACCTAACCACCTCGATAATTTTTCTGTTTAATTTGTATGAAAAACAGGAAAATTATATTACTAAGTGAAAGATTAGATTTTTTATTATTCAATTGTTTTGTAATTTAAGTATTACATACCCTTTAGTGAAAAATATGCAAAGGTTAAAAATGCTCCTACAAGTGCTGAAGCACCAAGTCTTAATATCCAGTATAGTACAGCGTGGCGTTTTTTGATAGCAGATGGTGCCTGCATAGAAATAAGCATTTTTCTAGCTTCTTTTTCTAACAAACCTCTTTGAACATCGGTATATTCAGGTCGCAGTACAAGCAAGGCTCTTTCGTAGTATATGTTCCCTGTGTCTGTTACCTCTATAATTGCTCTGTTAATTCCTTTTATCATCCCTGTTGCACTCCTAACAAATAAAATATATTAATAGCATTGACAGGGTTTTCCACATTTATTCAAATGTTAAAAATTTAGTAATGTTGAAAACCCTGCGGAAAACCCTATAGTTTTCAACATTTATCAACATTATACAAAGTGTAAACCACTGTTTTACTAACATAAATGTTAAAAACCCTGTTGATAATGATAAAAACATTCTCAAAAGTTTAAGCTATCAACCAAATTTTAGGGTGGAAAACTTTTCTAGGTTTTCCACAATTAAACGAAAAAGTAAAACTGCAACAAAAAACGACAAAATTATTACTAATTGTAATTTTTTGGTGTCAACACCTAAAGGCAAAATTTATTTTAAAAAGATAATTTTTTTAAAATTGAAAAAATCGCATAAAATCTCGCTTTTATACTTGATGATATCTTGCTGGTTTTCTTTTTTATCTTAAAAATCAATGTCAATAGATTTTTGAAATATTTAATTAGGTTTTGAAATAACTGTCAAAATAAACAAAAAGATGATGATTTCAAGAAAGTTAACCGAGTTTTCAACATTTTTCAACGACTTTTCCACAAAAATTTTTAAAAACTTTTGTTTTTAACAGTTTTCCACAGTTGTTATGTGGAAAATGTTGAAAGAGTTTTAATGAATTATGAAGATTAGGGTTTTAGCTGTATAATAAGCCAATTTATAGTAAAAAAACCAGCTAACCAGTAGCTTAAAGCTACCAATTAACTGGTTTTGTTAAAATCTGTTATAGAGATGTTTTTTATTGATTACTGCTTAATTCCAGCTAAAACCTCGGCTATAACCTCACGTTCATCAAGATGATTTTTAACACCGTTAATTTCCTGATAATCCTCATGACCTTTGCCAGCAAGTACAATAATATCGCCTGCTTCGCCATTGTTTATAACCCATTCAATAGCTTTTCGTCTGTCTATTATTTCAACATACTTGCCAGAGGTTTTCTTAATTCCTGTAAGAATATCATTTATAATTGCCTGTGGCTCCTCTGTACGAGGGTTGTCGGAGGTAATAACGCTTAAATCTGCTAAATTACCAGAAACCTCACCCATACTAAAGCGTCTATCTCTTGCTCTGTCGCCACCACAGCCAAATAGGCACACAAGACGTTTTGGGTTGTATGCACGTAAGGTTGTAAGTAAACTTTCAAGTGCCATAGCGTTGTGGGCATAGTCTATCATAAGTGTAAAATCGTCAGAAACCTTAACCATTTCAATTCTGCCCTTTACCTTTGCATCTTTTAAAGCGTTTTTAATGATATCGTTTTCTATTCCAAAATATTTGCATATTGCAATTGCTGTAAGTGAGTTGTATACGCTGAACTTACCAGGTAAATCAATTTCTACACTCATATTCATATCGCCTGTTATGTCATATGCAACACCAAGAGAGCCAGCAGTGTTTACCAGCTTTACGTTTGTTGCTTTTAGATTTGCATTTTCGCTAAAGCCATATGTCATAGTTTTACAGGTAGAATTGCTTATAATGTAATCTGCATAATTGGCATCTGCGTTTATAATACCATATTTGCACTGTTTGAACAGCAGGCTTTTACAGTGTAAATAATCGTCAAAGTCTTTGTGCTCGTTAGGTCCTATATGGTCAGGCTCAATGTTGGTGAAAATACCAACCTCAAAGGTAAAGCCAGCTGTACGGTGTAGCATAAGCCCCTGTGAAGAAACCTCCATTACAACGCAATCACAGCCTATATCAACCATTTGCTTGAAATAATCCTGTAAAATATATGATTCAGGAGTAGTGTTGTTTGCTTTAATAACCTTATCACCTATTATTGTTTCTATTGTACCTACAAGACCACATTTGTGGCCTGCGTTTTCAAGTATTGATTTAACTAAATAGGTAGTTGTGGTTTTGCCCTTTGTACCTGTTATGCCTATAACCTTTAGCTTTTCGGCAGGATTTCCAAAATATTCAGCTGACATACAAGCAAGTGCATATCTACTGTTTTCAACCTTTATAATTGTAACATTCTGAGGTGCGTCTATGTCATCTTCAACAACAAGTGCTACAGCACCCATTTCACACGCTTTTTCAGCAAATTTATGTCCGTCAGAAATAGCACCCTTAATACAAACAAAAACAGAACCGTTCTCAACTTTTCTTGAGTCGTAAACAACAGTGCTTATATCTATATCTGTTGACCCCTGTATACATTGGTAATCAAGCTTATTAAGTAGTTTAGAAAGCTTCATATAAAGCATCTCCTTATATTATGTTAATAATAATTCCTTATAGTTAAATTTACAATATTATACGAGATATGTCAATGTGATTATGATTAATATAATTTATATAAATTGCGTATTGACAATGTGATTCCTATAGGAGTATACTAAAATAAATTATTAAATGAAAGAGGGAATTTGTTTGTTAAATGCTGTAAATAAGGAAAATATGACTAACTAAATAGTTGTTGCAGATTTTATCTCTATATCAGTTATATCACAGTAGTATATATGTGGTATAGCTAGCTTTGCTGTACGTTTGTTGTACAAATGTTATGAGGTAGTCTGCGTGTTATCCTATTTGCAGTATGCTTCACAAGTTCTTATTATTGATGCATAGCAAATTGCTATGCTTTTTTTGTAGTCAATTTTTATTTGATTATTGATTTTTACAAGGCTGTGGTATACCTTTTTGGGGATAACCACAGCCTTTTTGCGGTCATTTTTCCTTTTAATTGATTGTAGGTTTAAATAGTAAAAATAAATAGAATTAATATATAAATTAAGGAGAAATCACGTTGAAGAGAATAATTAAATCAATGTCAAATGAATATAGAGAAAAATCTCTTGAATTAGTAGAGAAGGTATTTACAGACCACGAGGGTAAAGAAGGCGGAATTTTAAACCGTGAGCTGGTAAAAGAAATAAGAAGCAAGAAATTTTATATTCCACAGCTTGAGCTTATTATGGTTAATGAGGCTGATGAAATTATAGGCTATGTAATGTTTTCAGCAATTCATCTTGAGGGAAAATATAGCGATGATTTGCTTATGCTTACACCTGCTGCGGTTAGAACAGATATGCAAAGACAGCATATTTCAAAGGAGCTTATAGAGCATGGCTTTAAAATAGCAACAGAAATGGGATATAAGGCTGTAATTGTTGAGGGTAATCCACAGAATTACAGAGCACGAGGCTTTAAAACATCTGCTGATTACGGAATAGTGGCAGGAGAAAGTATAGATTTACCTGCAATTGAATGTTTAATGGTAAAAGAGCTAGTACCAAACGCACTTGAAGGAATTTCTGGTAAGCTTGAGTACACAGACTACATTACACTTGTAGGAGGTGCATATAATGAATAATTCGGAAAAGATTTTAGAGTTTGATAAAATAAAGGAAATATGGGCGAGCCTTGCCTCTATGCAGTCTACAAAGGAAAAAATACGCAACGTAAGTCTGTATATTAACGAGGTTGAGCTGTTGCAAAATCAAAAACAGACTACCGAAGCAAAAGCGATTATAGAAAAATGTGGAGTTCCTCCAATGCCAGCGTTTAATGGTATTGAACAGTTAATAGAGATAGCAAAAAAGGATTGCTGTTTGTCAGCAGAAGAGCTTGAAAGAATAGGCTATACGCTGGTTGCTGTAAAAAGGCTGAAGGATTACCTTAAAAGAGGTAAGGTTTATGAATTTTCGCTTGCCTATTATGAAGAGGAGTTTAGCTCCTGTGACGAAATAAAGGATATGATTCAGCAACAAATTCATAACGGAAAAATAGATGACCGTGCAACAGAGCTTCTGTATTCTATCAGAAGAGAGATTGATACACAGGATACAAAAATGCACGAAAAAGCAGATCAGATTATTCGTAGTAATAAAAAATATCTGGCTGACTCATTCTCTACCTTGCGTAATGGTCATATTTGTATCCCTGTAAAAAAAGAGTATAAAAATAAAATTGTTGGTACTGTTATGGATAAATCCTCAACAGGTGCAACTTTATTTATTGAGCCTGTGGCTGTTTGCAGATATTTTGATGAAATTCAAGCACTTAAAATAGATGAAGAAAACGAAGAAATGCGTATAAGATATACTCTTACTTCGATGATACTTGATTCAGCTGAAGAAATATTAAAAAATATAAAAGTGGCAGAAAAGCTTGATTTTGCATTTTCAAAGGGCTTGCTAAGTATTGAATATAACGCAGTAGAGCCAAATATTAATACTCAAAGAATAATCAACCTAATAGAAGCAAGACACCCTCTGCTTGATAAAGAAAAATGTGTGCCTTTAAACTTTAGTATTGGTAACGGCATTAACGGAGTTATAATTACAGGACCAAACACAGGTGGAAAAACTGTTGCAATAAAAACAGTAGCGTTATGCTGTATGATGGGACAGTGTGGTTTGCACGTTCCTTGTGAATCGGCTGATATATGTATGAATTCCAATTACCTTTGTGATATAGGTGACGGACAAAATTTATCTGAGAATTTGTCAACGTTTTCAGCACATCTCAAAAATATTCTTTCAATTTTAAGCAGTCTTAACGAAGAAAGTTTAGTGGTGCTTGATGAGCTTGGTTCAGGTACAGACCCTACCGAGGGTATGGGTATTGCAATAGCTGTTCTTGAAGAGCTAAAAAAGAGCAAGGCTTTATTTCTTGTAACTACTCATTATCCACAGGTTAAAGAATTTGCTAATAGCGAGAATACAGTTATTAATGCAAGAATGGATTTTGACAAGGAAACACTTACGCCTTTGTATAAATTAGTAATAGGTGAAAGTGGAGAAAGCTGTGCTTTTTCGATAGCTAAAAGACTGGGTATGCCTTTTTCAATGCTTAAAACTGCTTCAATAGCGTCATATGGTGATGACTATGAAGAGCATATTCCTAATAACTATAATCAAGATAACGAGCTTGATAAAAGCTATGTGCCTAAGATTGTGAAAAAGAAAGCCCCTAAAACTAAAAATAATCCGGCTTTAAAATTTAAGCTTGGAGATAGTGTTACAGTTTATCCTGATAAGAAAATAGGAATTATATGCAAAACAGCAGACGACAAAGGAATGGTCGGTGTACAGCTTAAAGGTAAGAAAATAAAGGTAAATCACAAACGACTTAAATTGCTTGTAAGTGCAGAGGAGCTGTATCCTGAGGATTATGATTTTTCTATAATATTTGACAGTGTAGAAAATCGAAAGCTACGCCACGATATGTCAAGAAAAAATATTGATGAAGTAATCGCTCTGAGTGATACTGATATTTGATTAGAAAATAAAAAAACAGAAGGGCTCGGCAATATATGTCGGGCTTTTTTGTGCAGAAATTCATAGGAATTATTTCACAAATATCGTTTAGCAACACTATATATTGTGGTTGAATTTTAATTATATCTATTTTTTGTATATTTTAATGATGAATATGTGTAAAAGGCTGAATATATGGTGATATTTTGCTAATATTAAAGGTAAGGGTTGTACAATATAAACAAAAAAATGGTGCTTTTTTAACAGGTTAAACAAAGGTGACTAGGTAAAGTTGCACAATTAACAAAAGACGATTTGGTTATTAATACAGAATTTGATTTTTAAATTGTGCGAACTAAACAAAAACTCTGTGTCGAATATATTAATGTAACTAAATTAACTAAAATTAGTTGCATTTGAGGCATAGGTATGATATTATTACTTTAGTAGTTATGGCATTTGTGAGTACTGTCTAATTACGCCAAAGCAGTTTTTACAGCTGCCAGAAAGTTAAAAGGTATTTATTTTTATTAAATTTAAAGAAAGAAGGAAATTACAATGTTCAGTAAAACAAAGAAAATTGCCGGCATTATGCTAGCTGCCGCAATGATTGTTACAGCTTTTGCAGGTTGTGGCGAAGAAACAGGTGGCGAAACAGGTGGCGATTCAGGTAGCAAGACAGAAGCTACTCAGCCAACAGTTGAGGCAATATCAGTTGATGAAATGCTTGCAGATGCAGAGCTTGCTCTTGGTCCAGAGGGTAAGGACAGCCCTGTTACTCTAAAGGTTTGGGCTCCAGCAGATGCTCTTGATGTATTCCAGGCTCAGTGTGATGCTTTTTCAAAGAACTTCAAGGATCAGGGCAGAGATATTACAATCGAAGTTGTACAGCAGGGTGAGTCAGATGCTGCTGCTATTCTAATGAGTGACCCTAACGCTGCTGCTGACGTATTCGGTTTTGTATCAGATAACGCTTCAAAGCTATATCCAGGTGGATATGTAGCACCTGTAAGAACACAGTATGCTAAGGCAATTGAAGAGAGCAACCTAGAGGGTGCTATCAGCGTTGCTAAGTCAGACGATCAGCTAGTTGCTTTCCCAGAGACAGGTGACAACGGTTATATCGTATACTACAACAAGTCATTAATTTCTGAAGAAGAGGTTAAGTCACTTGAGAGCATTATGAAGGTTTGTAACGAGAAAGATAAGAAGTTCATTATGAACCTAAGTAACGGTTTCTATGGCTGTGTAATTCCTCTAACAGCAGGTGGCACATACGAGCTTGATGCTGATGGTGCTCAGGTTCTTAACTATGATAAGGAAGAAACAGTTAAGGTTGCAAAGGCATTTGCAGATCTACTTGCAAAGGACGATAATCACTTTGCTGATGATGATGTAAACAAGATTCTTGCTTCAAACCTAAGAAACGGTAAGGCTCTTGCTGGTGTATGTGGTACTTGGAAGCTAGCAGCTGTTAAGGATGCTCTAGGTGATAACTTTGCTTGTGCTAAGCTACCTACAATCAAAGTAGACGGCGAAGACAAGGATATGATTTCAATGTACGGTTACAAGCTAATCGGTGTAAACAAGAATACAAAGTATCCATACACATCACAGGCTCTTGCTTACTACCTATCAGGTGAGAAGTGTCAGCAGGAGAGAATGGATAAGCTAGGTTGGGGTCCTTCAATCACATCTCTAGTTGAGGGTGAGCAGGCTCAGAACGACGAGTGTCTATCAGCTATGTACAAGCAGATGGAGCATTCAGTACCACAGATTGGTCTAGCAGGTTCATTCTGGGATCCAACAGGTGCATTCGGTAAATATGTTCTTGACGAGAAGGGCGACCTAACAGAAGAGGGTCTTGGTAAGGCTTTCGACAACATGGTAACAAGTATTACAGCTCAGTAATTTACATTTGCAATTAATCAGTTATTAAATAGTTGAATTTCCTCAAGCAGTCTATGTATTTTTGTAGACTGCTTGAGTAGTCAAAATAAGTTATATTTTTAAAGGTTTTTAAGGGGAGTAATATAATGAATTATATTGATTATGCACAGCTCAACCCTTTCCAGAAATTTGCTTATAAGCTAAAAACTTTTTTTGCATCTATTCCCGGTGCTGTAGCTAACTTCTTTAAGGCTCTAGTTAGAGCTATAGTTGCATTTTTTGTAGGCATCGGAGATTTCTTTAAGAGTTATGTAAACAACTTTGCGGTTGGTACTATACCAACAAAGCTTTCATATTTAATTATGGGCTCAGGTTGTTTCCTTAACAAGCAGATTGTAAAGGGTATAGCTTTCTTAGTTCTGGAGGTTGCGTTTATCGCCTATATGATAGGCTTTGGTGGACCTTACCTAGCACAGTTTGGTACATTGGGTACTGTAGAGGAGCACACAGAGATTGGTCCTGACGGTATGCCTGTAACAGTATTGGGTGATAACTCAATGCTTATTCTATTGTTTGGTACATTAACACTTATTATTATTGCTTTATTTGTTTATTTTTACATACTAAACATCAACGTAGCAGTAAACAACGAAAAGACAGTTAAGGCTGGTCATAAGCCTAACTCAATACTAGAAGATTTCAAATTGTTGTTAGATGAAAAGTTCCATGTAACTTTGCTTGCTCTTCCAACAACTTTGGTAGGTTGCTTTACAATTCTACCTCTAATCTTTATGATTTTGATTGCGTTCACAAACTTTGACCACGCACATCAGCCACCTAACCAGCTATTTACTTGGGTAGGTTTTAATAACTTTGCAGATATCTTTGTAAATAACCCACTTTATTCACAAACATTCGGTAGAATTCTTGGATGGACACTTATTTGGGCAGTTGTAGCAACATTCTCATGTTACATTCTTGGTGTAATTGTTGCTTTGATGATCAACAAAAAGGGTCTTAAATTCAGAGGCGTATTTAGAACCTGCTTTGTAATGGCAGTTGCTGTACCACAGTTCGTAACACTTCTATTGATGGCTCAGATGCTTTCACAGGATGGTGTTATAAATGTATTCCTACAGCAGATAGGTGTTATTTCACAGCCTATTAAGTTCTTAACAGGTGATGCAAATGTTGCTAGAATTACAATTATCCTAGTAAACATTTGGATTGGTATTCCATACACAATTCTAAGTACAACAGGTATTCTTATGAATATTCCTGAGGATCTTTATGAGTCAGCTCGTATAGATGGTGCAACACCAGTTGTACAGTTTATGAAGATTACACTTCCATACCTAATATTCGTAACAACACCACAGCTAATTTCAACATTTGTTGGTAACATTAATAACTTTAACGTTATCTTCTTGTTAAGTGGTGGTGGTCCATCAAATGTAGGTATGTATCAGGCAGGACAAACAGACTTGCTTGTAACATGGCTTTATAGACTAACAATGAACAACAACGATAATAACCTAGCTGCTGCTATCGGTATTCTTGTATTTATCATCTGTGGTTCATTGTCATTGATTACATTTAATAATACAAAGTCAGTTAAGGATGAGGGGGCGTTCTCATGATAAAAAGTTATAAAGCAAAAAGAGCCTTGGGTAACGCTGTAGTATATACTATCCTTACAATTCTTTCTATTATTTGGATTCTTCCTTTACTATGGATTGTTATGACATCATTCTCAGGTGAAGAGGCAACTTACATTACAACAGTTATCCCTACAAAGTGGACATTCGATAACTATATCGAGCTATTTACAAAAACACAAATGTTCAACTATCCAAGAGCATTTCTAAATACGTTTATAATTGCTATATTCTCTTGTATTATTTCTACACTTAGCGTACTAATGGTTTCATACACATTCAGCCGTCTAAGATTTAAGGCAAGAAAAGCATTTATGAATGTTGCAATGATTCTTGGTATGTTCCCAGGCTTTATGACAATGATTGCTATTTACTATATTCTTAAGGTAGTAGGCTTGTCACAGAGCATTATAGGTTTGATTATCGTATATTCAGCAGGTGCTTCACTAGGTTACTTTATTTCAAAGGGCTTCTTTGATACAGTACCAAAGGCACTTGACGAGGCTGCTACTATCGACGGTGCAAATAAGAACCAGATCTTCTGGAAGATTATTTTACCAATGTCAAAGCCTATAGTTGTATATACAGTTCTTACATCTTTCATTGGTCCTTGGACAGACTTTATTTTGGCTAAGATGCTTCTTCGTGATGCTATTGACCAGTATACAGTTGCTTTGGTACTTTGGAAGTGGACAGAAAAAGAGCAGATAGACCAGTATTTCTACAACTTCTGTGCAGGTGCAGTAGTAGTTGCAATTCCAATTACAGCTCTGTTCATCAAGATGCAGAATTTCTATGTAGAGGGTATTACAGGTGGTGCTGTAAAGGGATAATTCCTTTTAGCTCAGCATTGCTGAAAATAAAATTTACACGCAAAGAGGTGAAGGCAGAGTGTCTTCACCTCTATTTGTATATAAAGCATTTGTAAATAACCCTTAGCAATGAAATAATCATTTTAAATGGTAAACTACAAATGACTTATTAGTTATTATGTACTTATATAAAAAAGTTATTCAGAAAAAAGAGGTGGAATAAAATGTTTAAAAGAATTATGTCCGTAACATTAGCAGGCTGTTTGTGTGCATTGATTTTATCAGGCTGTGGTAAAGAAACAGAAACCGATACATCATCTGCACCAAATAATGCTTCAGGCAGTGGAGAAATTGAGCCATTAAAGGCTGTGCAGTCTACAGATAATTACAGAAATTACTATCAGATATTTGTATATAGCTTTTGTGATTCAAATGATGACGAGGTAGGAGATATACCAGGAATTATCAGTAAGCTTGATTACCTAAACGACGGAAATCCTGAGGGTGGCGATGATTTAGGTATAGACGGAATATGGCTTACCCCTATATGTGAGTCAGAGTCTTATCATAAATATTCAGTTGAGGACTATTGCAAGGTTGACGATGAGTTTGGTACAAATGAGGATTTCAAGAAATTAATAGAGGAATGTGATAAGCGTGGAATAAACGTAATAACAGACCTTGTAATTAACCATTCATCAGACCTACATCCTTGGTTTCAAAAGGCTTGTGAAGAGGTAAAGGAAGGAAATCTTGACGGATACGCAAAATATTATCATATTGTAAAGGCAGAGGATAAAGATTTAAGCTGTACTTACTATAATATACCTGAAACAGATTATTACTATGAGGCTAACTTCTCAAGCTCAATGCCTGAGCTTAACCTTTCTAACGACAAGGTAAGAGAAGAAATCAAAGAGATTATGAAGTTCTGGTTTGATATAGGTGTTGCTGGATTTAGACTTGATGCAATAAAGTATTATGATATGGGTGGAGATGACGGTCTTGAATTTCTTTCTTGGTTTATGGATACAGCAAAGGAGCTTAAAGAGGATGCCTATATTATAGGTGAAAACTGGTGGGGCTCAAGCCAGATTTTAGAATGGTACTCAACAGATATAGACAGTCAGTTCAATTTCCCTATGAGTCAGGCTGATGGTCATTTTGCAAATGCAGCACGCTCAGGAAATATTAAAAAGCTTTGCACATCATTAAAGAGCTGGGGAGAACAGCTTTCAGAGGCGAATGAGGACGCTATAAATGCATCATTCTTATCTAACCACGATATGAAGAGAAGCGGAGCTGCACTTGGTAGAGATTTAAAAACACAGAAATTGGCAGCTATGTGCTATATGTTTGCTCCGGGTAATTCATTTACATACTACGGAGAAGAGGTTGCTCTATTAGGTAGCACAGATAATGACGGCTCTTACCGTTTACCAATGCCTTGGGACGGTACAGAATGGGAGAAAATTCATCTACCAAGTATTTCGTTTGATGTAGCAGAAGAGGCAGTTACAACTACTGTAGAGGAAGCTATAAAAGATGATAATTCACTATTTAAAACATATCAGGAAATTATAAAAATAAAATTACAGAACCCTGAAATTGCCAGAGGTAAAATTACCGATGTTATTGAAACAGAAAATAATTACGGTGCCGGATATGTTGCAAAATATCAGGATAGTGGTGTAATCGTATTCTATAACGCAAGTCAAACAGAAACTGTAACTACCGAAATTTCTAAGGATTTGCTAAATTATAGCGGTATTTCTGCTCAGGTAACTGCACAGGATAAGGCAGAAGGAGCTGAACCTGCAAAAGCAACCTTAAATGGTACAACTCTTACTGTGCCACCAGCTACAGCAGTAATTATAAGATAATAAGATAATAAAATAAAAATTATAACAGCACAGAAATAAAGGGATTTAAAGGTTATCCTGTATAAAATTTCTATATGTTTTTTGTTATAATAAACGATTTTAATTTCAGTTATATAAAAACCATTGTATTTTTTAATGCGATTCTATATAATAGAGATTGCTTAGATATGCTTATAATAGCGAAGAAAAAGGAGGAATTTTAATGGCAAAACACCATAATAAAGCGTTAAGCGTTCTGCTTGCATCTATGATGGTTGCGTCAATGTGTTGCGTGCCAACAACAGTTTCTGCGGCTAGCACCACAAAGGAAGAATCAGGCTCATCACTAGCCAAGTATTATTCCACAAACAACGCAGGTTTCGGAAAAAATAAGACAATTTCCGTAGACGGCGACCTTTCAGATTGGGACAGCTCTATGCTTATTGCACAGGGTACAGCAAACGATGACCCTCGTGTATATCGTCCTAACTCAATGTACGAGGTAGGTGTTGACTTGTACGCACTATACGGTGCATATGATGACAACAACGTTTACCTAATGTGGGAAATGACAAACGTTCAGGATGTAGTAGCACCTAGCGATGATTATCCACTATCACAGGGTACTCTATGGCAGACACAGGAGTTCCCATTCTTTATTGCAGTTGATACAGGTAAGGCTGACACTGCAATTGGTCAGAAGGGTGCACTTACAACAGGTGGCACAATCTGGAATTCAGGTATGACATTTGAAAATAGCTTTAACAAGCTAATTTCAATCAACACAAAGGGCGGTAACGGTCCTTGGGTTTATGGCGGTGACAGCACAGGCTTGAACCCTGTTGAGCTTTTAGACAGATCAACATCTAAGATTAAAATGGATTTCGGCCAGGGTATACTAAGTAAGAATGTATATGGTATTGACAAAGCTTACGGTGAGTATAACGGTCGTGTACCAGGCGATGTATGCGATGATTCATCTGCTTGGATAGACTTTAACACAGCAGGTCATAGCAGTAGTACAATGGACTTCTTCTATGAGCTATCTATTCCATATAGTGAACTAGGTATTACAAAGAACGATGTTCAGGAAAACGGTATCGGTGTAATGCTAGTTGCTACAATGGGTATGTCACCAATGGATTGTCTACCAGGTGACCCTGTAATGACTGACCAAGCTGATCTTGATGATGCTGCTAATTCACAGGAAAACAACAGCTTCGAGAAGAGTGACGAAGACCACATCACAGCTCCATTCGCAAGAATTGGTAAGAGTGGCGGAACTATAATTCCAACAAATCCAACAGACCCAACAGATCCAACAAGCACAGATCCAACAGATCCAACATCTCCAACAATTCCATCAGGTGTTACAGGTTATAAAGAGGTTACTGTTGCTGAGGGTGACACAGTAACATTTACAGTAGATGTTACAACATCAAGCAAAATCGGTAGCTATCTAATGACAACAAAATATGATGCTAGTGCTTTTGAGATTGATACAACATATAGCGAAGATGGTGTATCTACACTAGCTGTAAAGAATGGTCAAGAAATAGTAAACACAACAGTAGCAGGTCAGGTTAAGGCTGCAGCTCTTTCTCCTGTAACTTCACCTTACGCAGCTGATAAGGGTGCTACAATACAGACAATTCAGCTAAAGGCTAAGAAGGCTGGTACATTTGCTATTTCATACACAATCGACGAGATGATCGATGATAATGAAAATGACCTTGTTCTAAACAATAAGCCACTAAACGGTGTAACAGTTTCTGAAAAAGCAACTGTAAATGGTGAAACACCAACAGAGCCAGCTGACGTTGTAACAGGTTCAACAACAGCTTCTTTCAAGGCTGGCGATACTGTAGAGTATTATGTAAATATGAAGTTTGCTAAGGAGCTATATGGCTTCCAGACAGACATTAACTACGATTCTGCTCTACTTGAGGTTGAAAGCGTAGAGTACCCTAACTTTGATGGTACAACGATGGAGAATACAACTGTAGCAGGTAAGATTTCTGCAATTGGTGCAGGTTCTCCAACAAAGACATTTGACTTTACAACAGAGAAAGCTCTTATAAAGGTTACATTTAAGGCTTTGGCTGATGGTACAGATTCAACAATCTCTTACCTAATGAAGCAGACAGTGGATCCTGACGAAAAAGAGTATTTCGATAAAACAACAGGTCAGCCAATTACATCAGATGTTTCAACAAGCAGTAATGCTAAGGTAGTCGGCGAAACACCTACAGAGCTTTCAACAACAGCTGCTACTGAGATTACAGTTAAGGCTGGCGACAAGGTTAACTACTGGGTAGAGGTTGAGCTTCCAGCAGATAAGCTTGATGTTGCTGGTTGGACAGTAGATATGTACTTTGATAAAGATGTATTTGATGCAAATATGGAATTTGCTGGTGGCAACGGATTTGCAGCAGGTACAAACGCAATTAACTATGCTCTTGGTCTATCAAACACAGAAGTAAGCTTCCCAGGTGGTAGCTTAGCACAGGCTACAATTGTTGATGGTAGAGCTAGTATTACAGACGCTAACCCTAATGGTCTAAACTTCAAGGGTAAGACAACAAAGGTTGTATGCGTTCAGCTAATAGCTGAGAAGGATGCTACAACAACTATCTCTTACAGAATGAGAGACCTTGTTGATACACAGCTTAACAACTCTTATGTAAATAAGGAAGACAACCAGCCTATGGGCGGTGCTAAGTATTCATACGATGTTAAGATCATTACTAACCAGGTATCAACAGAGAAGACACTATATCTAAAGCCAAACGCTAACTGGCTAGGTTCAAATGCACGTTTTGCTGTATATGTAGAGGGTGCAGATGGCGGCGAATGGATTTCAATGAAGAATGCTGGTAACGGCTACTATAAGGTTGTTGTTCCTGCAAAGAATTATACATCAGTAAAATTCTATAGAATGAATCCAGCAACAGAAGAAAACAAAGAGGCAAACCGTTGGAACTTCTCAACTAAAATGACAATTCCAACAGATGATACAAACTGCTTCACAGTAGGAGAAAAAGAGTGGTCAGGTGCAGATAAGACTGGTGCAACAGGTGACTGGAGCGTTTATGCACCACAGATTAAGACACTATACCTAAAGCCAAACGCTAACTGGATTAAGTCAAATGCACGTTTTGCAATGTATGTAAAGGATGCAAACGGCAATACTGAGTGGGTATCAATGACAGATCTTGGCGATGGTTACTATTCAGCAGAAGTACCAGAGGGTGAGTACACAACTGTATCATTCGGAAGAATGAAGCCTGAAACAACAGAGAATAACGCTGCAAAC
>JAXJQK010000156.1:0-4201 GCA_036311185.1 Acutalibacteraceae bacterium
CAGGCACAAAGGTTACATTCACAAATCCTGAAAATAGTGCAGTATATGTATATAATAAATATAATGAGATGATATACAGCACTCATATGAAGGATTGGGTTGGTGGTGTTCCTCTACCAAAGGATGGCAGTATTGCTTTTCTTGGAGAGAGTGGTAGCAGTATTAAATTAAAATAATCCATAAAGCGTTGTAGATTTTTTACAGATTCTCAATTGCATATATATGTGTTTTTTGGTATAATACCGTAAAAGACAGAATTTTATTTGAGAGGAACAGATATGGATTATAAGGTTTTGGTTATAGATGACGATGAAGTAATTGCCCAATCAACGGCAGAATACTTTAATATGTTCGATATAAAAACTGCATATGTAACAAGCTTTGAAGAAGCGACAGAGTTTTTTGGGAAGAAGCAGGTATCCCTGCTTCTTCTTGACATAAATCTTGGCAATAAATCAGGCTTTGAGCTTTGCAAAAATATAAGAAAAAAATATGATATGCCTATACTTTTTATTAGTGCAAGAACCAGCGATGATGATGTGCTTACAGCATTAAATATTGGTGGCGATGATTATATCAAGAAGCCTTTCACGCTGAATATTTTGCTGGCAAAGGTAAAGGCGATTTTATCCAGATATGAGCAGGCAAAGGAAATGGCAGAATACATAGCAAATAAACAAACCTCTGATGATGAAAATAAAGGAATCGGACTTGAGTCTGATATGGAAAATGCTTGTATAAAGCTGACAGATGAAATAATTCTTGATACAAATCTCCACAAGCTTAAACGAGAAGGAGAATATATCAGTCTTAAGGCTATGGAATACAAAATGTTGCTGTATCTTTTAGAAAACAGGAACAGAGTTGTGACCAAGGATGAGCTTTTGAAGAATGTATGGAATGATGAATTTATCGGCGAAGGTACTTTGTCGGTTCATATCAGACATCTTAGAGAAAAGATTGAAGCTGAACCAAAGAATCCGAAGATTATCAAGACGATCTGGGGGGTTGGTTATATGATTGAAGAGTATGGTTTTTGTGAACATGATCATATAAATCTGTAATCCCATAATTTGTCGGAGTGAATAATATGAAAAACTATATAAGAGTTATCATTATTGTATGCATTATATTTGCTATAGGTATGCTTGGATTTGTAGTTGTTTCGAGAGTGAATTTTAGTAATTACTCAGAAAATGATGTTGATGTAATACAGCTAAATGATATAAAAGAAACAGCAAAGGAAAATTGGGACAATCTTCAAAGTATGGACGAGAAGGATTTTGAAGAAGCTTTTGTTGTACTTGATAATGGTAGTAACATACTTTACAGCTCAGATTCTGTAACAGAGGATACAAATATGACAGTAGAAACTGCTATTAAGTGCAGATATCCTTATTCATATATTATAATAGACAACCGTGTTGTAGGTTGTGTTATTATGCTTGATTCGAGCGAAGATACATATATAAGCATACAAAACAGAATGTTTTTAGCAGCGGTAATATTCGGACTTTCCATTTTACTGGGAGCGTTGCTACTTGGAATATACATTAATAAGAATATTGTTATTCCTTTCAGAAAAATGAAGCATTTTGCAGTAAGGGTTGCAGAAGGAAAGCTTGACGAACCACTTATGACAGAGAAGAATAATATGTTCGGAGTATTTTCTGAAAGCTTTGATATTATGAGAGAAGAGCTTGCCCGAACAAAAAAGAGAGAGCAAGAGCTTCAGAGAAAAGAGAAGGAGCTTGTTGCATCGCTAAGTCATGATTTGAAAACACCTATTACAGGAATTAAGCTGTCAGCAGAGCTACTCAAAGCAAAGCTAGAGATGAGTGATACAGATAATTTGGATAGAATTGCAGAAAATATCTATAAGAAAGCAGATCAGATGAACCTGTTAGTAAGCGACCTTTTTACCTATACGCTGGAAGATTTAAGCGAATTTACGGTGAATTGTCAGGACGAAGAATCGAGTGTGCTTAACGATATTATAAAAAAGAATGATGATAAGGGTTGTATAGCTCAAAGGGATATTCCTGGTGTGCTTATCAACACAGATGTGAAGCGTTTGGAGCAGGTAATAGGAAATATTATCGCCAATTCATTTAAATATGCAAATACTGCAATTGATGTAAATTACAGGATTATTGAAGGATATCTTGAAATGCAGATAAGAGATTACGGTCCAGGAGTACCAAGTGAGGAGCTTCCTCTTATAACCAATAAATTTTATCGTGCCAAAGAGGTTGTAAACACCAAAAAGGAAGGCAGTGGTCTGGGGCTTTACATATCTAAAACACTTATGGAAAAAATGAACGGAGAAATGATGTGTAAAAACGAGGCAGACGGTTTTTCTGTAATTCTTCTCATACTACTTAGCTGATTGCTCTGTAAATGCCTTAAAATAAGAAATTTGTTTATATACCTCTAAAAAATCTAAGAACAGAACTTACAGCTTTTGTTTTCTTTGCTACAGAAAGCAAATATAAAATCAAAATCTAAAATTAACCAAAAGCAACCACTTATTATCAATCTGAGTCAGTGGTTGCTTTTTACTTGGTGGAGTCTTTGGTAGGCGTCTTATGCTAATATAAAAGGTAAAAAGCTTTCATTCTTCGATGAGCTTGAAAATAAACAAGTATGAATAGCAAAGAAAAGGTATGATATAATTAGTTTAATAAACTTAAGATTATCAAATTACTATGTGTGATTAAATCGAGATGAAAATAGATAATCATAAATAAAACATATAATCAATTTAGTTTTCGGAGGTATCATTATGAATAACCCGTAGGAAGATATAGACTTAGCTGATTATGAGGGACATATGAGCTTGCATAGTGTCTATCAGCTACAATCTATGAATGAAATGATGAAGAATAATTTTCGGCTTATAATATAGGTGCTGGTCACATTGGATATAGCATAAAAAGATTTTAGAGGTAGAGGCTATGTAACAAAGAACCTGGCTTTGGCTTTAGAATTAGCGAGAAAAATTGTGCCAGAGGATGAAATATATTTGCGTATGCTAAAAGATAATATTCTATCATTTAAGGTGATTTGCAACAATGGTGTTTATATAGCCGATAAAGATGACACACATTTCTTAATGAGAATCAAAAAGTAACATCATATTACCAGTTTATAATGTAACATATAGAGAAAATTTACCAGATATTATCCAAAAACAACCGACTATCTGAAAACGGTGGTATATTTTTTTTAGATTTGATATACTTTATCTCGAAAGGAGGGAAGACAATGCAAATAGAAATAAGCATTGACGAAAAATATAAGATTCCAAAACTCATAATAAAAACAGACAAAATAACAGATGAGGTCAACGAGGTTATGAAAAAGCTTTCAGATGACTCACCAAAGGTTATTACTGGCTTCAAGGATGATTGTGTAGAGGTTCTTGAGCCTGAGCAGATTTACCGTTTTTACTCAGGACAAGGCAAGGTTTTTGCTGTGACAGATAATGGTGAATATACAATAAGAATCCGACTTTATGAGATTGAAGAGCAAATGTGCTTACCCAAATTCGTAAGGGTATCAAACTCTGAAATAATCAATCTTAAAAAGGTTAAAAACTTTGACCTTAGCTTAGCAGGTACAATCTGTGTAAAGTTTTCTGATGAGTCTGACACTTATGTGTCAAGAAGATATGTATCAAAAATTAAAAAAATATTAGGTATATGAGGTGTTTTTATGTTTAAAGAAGTTTTAAAAAGAAGTGTATTAAGTGCGTTAGGTGGTTTGTTTATTACTCAGCTTGTAGGTGTTATTGTTTCACTATGTATTGCTGACGGTAATTATTACCCTGTTGTTCCTACGCTTGTAGAAAGTATGGGTAGTGAAATTGGTGCAGTTATATTCCAGACAATTTGCTCATTATTATATGGTGCTGTGTTTGGTGGAATGTCCTTAATTTGGGAGCTTGATAATTGGAGTATTTTAAAACAAACAGTAATTCACTTTTTAGTGGTTTCAATTGTTAGTTTGCCTATTGCTTATGTTACTGAATGGATGGAACATTCTGTGCCTGGAGCAATCCTTTACTTTTTACTCTTTGTTGTTATTTACGCTTTTATATGGTTTAGTCAATATATGGCAGTAAAAAAGCGTATAAACGAAGTAAATAAAAAACTTCAAGAAACAACTTAAATAGTCGCTATATCCAGTTTTTCTACAA
>JAXJQK010000157.1:0-8209 GCA_036311185.1 Acutalibacteraceae bacterium
AAAGCAAAATTCTTTGCTTCGACGTTTTTTCCCTAAGGGAAAAAGGATTGATGATGTTTCTGATGAAGCTATATTAAAAGTACAGGATTGGATTAATAACTTACCTAGAAAAATCTTTGATTATTCATCTTCAAATGACTTATTTTACGATTTTGTGAACAATTTGTAAACTGTCCGATTTCTTATTGCAATTAAGGAATGTTTTTACATTATTGTGTAATTATGAGTTTATTTAAGAGATTTTATCTGAATTAAGTAGCTTTATAGCCTCGCTGTAATTAAGGTGTTTTATCTTTATTTTAAGCCTTTTTTTGTCGCAGATATAGAATATTATATGGCATTTGTTGTATGGTTGTTGAAATATACTTCTCCTTATTACAACCTTTGTTATAGCAGTACGCTTTACTATGGCTGTAAAAAAATTCAGATGCTTATAATAGCAAAGCTTTATTGTGCTATCAGATATTTCAGCACCACAGTGCTTATACGCAATTATTCTAAACCAAAGCCAAAGCACTCCAAAAGGGGTGAGTATAATAGCTATAAATCTTGCAACAAAGCTGATGTAAAAATTTTTATAGGATAAAACACATAAAATGATAGCTATAGCCAGATATATAAGTGGGGTATAGAGGTAGGATTTTAGGGAATTGCGAGTAGGTTTTATTTTGGTGTGATAGTCTTCTATAGGAATAACAGGAGCAATATATTCCTTTAGCCTGTGTTTTCTTGCTACAGGAGCATACACACCACTGTTTTTATCGTTTTTTATTCCGATATATATAAGTGATATTGTATATATTTTGACTATACACATTAAAAGTGTTTGTTTTATAAGCACACCGTTTAAAAAGTTTTTTCGTACAGCTAATATATTTTTTCGGTATAAGCCTTTATATACAAATATAAATTTATCATTACAAAATGAGGTGAAATTAAGATTGTTAAAGATTTGGGTAATAAGTCCGAATAAAAAGCCTGCAAATATAAAGCCACCTACATACGAAAATACGGGTGGTAAACCCATAGCCAGAAGATATGGTAAAAAATTAATGCTTTGAATAACATTTTTTGCAAGTTCCTCGCCAAGTACATCGCCAAGCCTCCTGAAAATTACAGAAAGTGCAAAGGTTCCTGCAAGAAAGTTTGATTGCGTAAGCGACATTAAAACAGGGTAGATTATTTTACTTTTGTAAATTATATTCTGTGCTGTTTTATTGGTGGAAAATTCTATAATTTTCTTTGCGGAGCTGTTTGTAACAAAAAGCTCTGTTTTGCGTGATTTACAGCAGGCACTGCTACTTATATAAACTCTGCAACAATGGGCAAGCCACAGTACAATGTTTCTGCTTACACTTATAGCAGTAACCTCATCAGTAGGCAGTAGTGTAAGACTGTGCTGGAATAATCCCTTACCCAGCATTATTCTATTTGTACTTTGTGTATATGATATCTGTTTATATTCAAGGCAGATTATAGTTATAAGAGTAACGATAAAAAGAATATTAAAAATTGTATAATTTATCTGTTGCCATATGCTTTCGGGGTGAAGAAAAATCTGCTGTAAAAAAGGAAATGTAAGAAGGAAAAATCCCTTTGAAAATATATGATAAAAGGTGAATATATGTGGCTTGGCTGTTAGATTGTTTTTACTCATTTATAAAATTTTGTAGAGCTTCTGGAATAGCTTCAAGGTTTGAAAGATAGATTTTTCCACTTCTTGTATAAAGGCACAATGAAAATATCCCGAAAAACCGTTGTAATGGTGTTGTAATTTTACCTATATAGCATATGTTTGTTATATGGGTGTGGTAATGCCTCAGAAAAATCACACCTTTTGTTACGCACAGAGTATCGTTTGTAATTGCTATGCTGTAATTTTTATATAGTATAGCAGGGTACCATAAAAAGCTAATAGCAATTAAAAATGAAATAGCTATGCTTAATATAAAGGAAAATAATGTAAAAAATGCCATTAATACACCACAAAAAAATGCTATGATAGAGGCTATTATAATTATTCTTATCCGATAAAGTAAAACTGATTTTGCCGACATTCCCAAAATGCTATGGTTATTCATTGCTGTTTTCCTTTCAAAACCTTATAAAGCTGTATTTTTATGCAAATTTATTGTATATTGATTGTCACATTGTGCATAACCTTGACAAATACTGGACAAAAGTATAAAATTTATGTATGCTGTCTTACTATACTCTTATAGTAGTGAGTATAGTTGAAATGAAATTTTTTATGATGGGTTTGTAAAAAATAAAAAGAGTATATATTGAAAGGATTGTTGAATAAATGGAATTAAAGGGTTCTGAAATTATTGCAGAGTGCTTGCTTGAGCAGGGTGTTGATACAGTTTTTGGTTATCCGGGTGGTGCAGTGCTTGAGATATACGATGCACTATATAAGTACAGTGATAAGATTAGACATATTATGACAGCTCACGAGCAGGGTGCTGCACACGCAGCAGACGGCTACGCAAGAGCTACAGGTAAAACAGGTGTTGTTATTGCAACATCAGGTCCTGGTGCTACAAACCTTGTTACAGGTATTGCAACAGCATTTATGGATAGTATTCCTGTAGTAGCTATTACAGGTAATGTAGGCAGAGCTTTGCTTGGTAAGTCAAGCTTTCAGGAAATTGATATTGCAGAGGTAGTTAAGCCTGTTACAAAGGCAAGCTTTCAGGTAGGCTCTATGGAAGAGCTTGCACCAACTCTACGCAAGGCTTTCCAGATAGCTGGTAGCGACAGAAAGGGTCCTGTACTTGTTGATATTCCTAAGGATATCACAGCTATGAAAACAGAGTACGTAAAATCAGAGCCTATGGCACTTGATATTCCAGCTACACCAGCTGAAAACGAGGTTGCAGATATTATAAAGGCACTTGAAAGCTGTAAAAAGCCTGTTATATATGCAGGTGGTGGCGTTATTCTTAGCAATGCTTCAGACGAGCTTACAGCACTTGCAGAGCTTTTAGATGCTCCTGTATGCTGTTCACTTATGGGTATGGGCAGTATTTCTGCTAATCACCCACTATTTGCAGGTAACCTTGGTATGCACGGTGCAGTAGAAACAGGTATGGCTATAAAGAATGCAGACCTTATCATTGCCGCAGGTGCAAGATTCTCTGACAGAGTAGCAGGCGACACTGAAAAGTTTGGTGCAAACGCTACAATTATTCACCTTGATATAGATGAAAAAGAGATTAACAAGAATGTAAAGGTTGATAAATGGCTTATTGGAAACCTTAAAGATTCATTAACAGCACTTAAATCAAACTTAACACAACAGAACCACGAGGCTTGGAAGCTGGAGCTAAGTAACTATACTACAACAACAGAAAAGAAAATTGGAGATTATATTACTCCACAGGAAATAATAAAAGAGCTTGAAGCACTAAGAAAAGATACCGACATAGTTGTAACAGATGTTGGACAACACCAAATGTGGGCTGCACAGGAGTGTAAGTTCAGAGCTCCAAGAACATTCCTTACATCAGGTGGCTTAGGAACAATGGGCTACGGTATGGGTGCTGCTATTGGTGCATCTATGGGTTGTGAGGATAAGAGAGTATTCCTTATCACAGGTGACGGTAGCTTCCATATGAATATGAATGAAATGGTAACACTAAAAAGCTACAACATTCCTGTTGTAATTATGGTATTTAATAACACTGTTCTTGGTATGGTAAGACAGTGGCAGAAGCTATTCTATGGCAGAAGATTTTCAGCAACAGATCCTCACAGAGCAACTGATTTTACAGCTGCGGCTAAGGCTTTTGGTATAGATAGCTTTGCAGTAACAAAAACAGAGGATATAAAGTCGGTGCTTGAAAAGGCAGTTAGCCTTAATGGTCCTGTTTTAATTGATTTCTGCATTTCACCAGACTCAAACGTTCTTCCTATGATACCACCAGGAAAAGATGTTGACGATATGATTTTAGAGCTAGACTAAGTCTTACTTTATTTTAACCATATAACAAGGGGTTATTCAAAAACTAAAGGAGGAGTGGTAAATATATGAATAGCTATTTAACAATGAAAGATGGCAATTTTGAATTTAGTACTATAACACCAGAGATTTACAGATTAAGTCAGAAGTGCATAGAGAACAACCTTATTGACCCACAGCTATATACTAAATATGATGTAAAACGAGGCTTAAGAGATGTAAATGGTAAGGGTGTACTTACAGGTCTTACAGAAATTTCAGAGGTATTCTCTTTTATAAACAATCCCGACGGAACAAGAACACCACAGGAGGGTAAGCTGTTTTACCGTGGATATGATGTTGAGGATATAGTAAACGGCTTTACAAGTGAGAACCGTTTCGGCTTTGAGGAGGTTGCTTACCTGTTGCTATTTGGTGAGCTACCTGACAGAGAGAGCTTAGCAGACTTTGAAAAGCTACTTAACTACTATCGTACTCTGCCAACAGGCTTTGTTCGTGACATTATAATGAAAGCACCTAGCCGAGATATTATGAACGCTATGTCAAGAAGTGTGCTTACAATGTATTCATACGATAGTAACGCTGATGATACATCTATTCCTAATGTACTTCGTCAGTGCTTACAGCTTATTGCATTGTTCCCGATTTTCTCAGTTTATGGTTTTCAGGCTTATCAGTATTATCACGATAACCAGAGCCTTATAATACATACTCCAAAGCCAGAGCTTTCAACAGCTGAAAATATTTTATATATGCTAAGAGCAGATTGCCAGTATACACCTCTTGAGGCTAAGCTACTTGATATGGCTTTAGTGCTACACGCTGAGCATGGTGGTGGTAACAACTCAACATTTACAACCCACGTTGTAACATCTTCTGGTACAGATACCTACTCTGCTATTGCGGCGGCTCTTGGTTCATTAAAGGGACCTAAGCACGGTGGTGCAAACATTAAGGTTGTAAGAATGTTTGAGGATATAAAGGCTAACATAAAGGATTATGGTGACGAAGAAGAAATTTCTGCATATCTTGAGAAAATCCTTAATAAAGAGGCATTTGACCACAGCGGTCTTATCTATGGTATGGGTCACGCAATTTATTCTGTTTCTGACCCTAGAGCAAGAGTGTTCAAGGGCTATGTAGAAAGATTGTCGAATGAAAAGGGTAAGCAAGAGGAGTTTAAGCTGTACAATAATGTAGAACGCATTGCGGCACAGCTGATTTCTAAGAGAAAGAACCTTTACAAGCCTGTAAGTGCTAACGTAGACTTTTACAGTGGCTTTGTTTATAGTATGCTTGAGCTACCTAAGGAGCTATTTACACCTTTGTTTGCAGTAGCAAGAATTGCAGGCTGGGGAGCACACAGAATAGAGGAGCTTTCAAACTCAAGCAGAATTATAAGACCAGCATACGAAAACGTAATGCCACGCCGACCATATGTTAAGCTAGACACAAGAGTACCAGAAATTAACGCATATGAAGAAATAGGCGATTAATATTTTATAAGTAAATAAAACTTAAACACCCTGAACTGCTTTGTGGTAGTTCAGGGTGTTTGCTTTGGTGTAATAATATAGGCTCTATGTCAATAGTTGGTGAAATCCAGATATATAACCTGCTCAGCTTTATGCATTAATGATTTTTAAATACGAGTCTTGATCGCATAGTTGAAATGAAAAATTCTCTTTTAAAGTTGTGATTTCTTCATCTATTGCAGTGCCAATCATTTTTATACTATGTAGATAATTGATAATTACTTTAAATAAGTCAGAAAAAGGAATGCTATTACATTCATCAACTTGTTTTTTATATGCTTCAAATATCTTGTTTTGATGATTGGAATTTACTATTTTAATATTAGTTGGGTTATATAGCAAGTAAAGAAAATTGATTTTATCTTTAGTTGGATTGTTTAGTTTTTCTGTAGCTATTCCAAGCAAATGAGAAATCATCTGCTTTATGTCAAAAGCAGTGAGATTTTTTCCTCTGCTTTTAAATTGTACTTTCATTTTTTTGTCATCAAGAACAGTAATATCGCAATTAAAATCTACGGTATCATCATTGTCTATGTACTTATATAGTTCTTCATACTTTCTGTCTATGATGTATGATTTTGAAGAATATGGTTCACGACATTTTGTTTCAACGTAGTATTGGATACTCTCATTTTGTAAGAAGCCATCTATATTTGCAACACCACCAACAGTTGTAGGAAGCTTCTTTTCAAAATAAAAATTAGGAATATCTCTTGAAAGAAGATATATCATTCTACTAGATGAACCGTATGATGCCATTTTAGGTGGGAATTTGCCGATTTTTTTAATACCGAGTTCATCACCAGAACCTTTTCCGTATTCTTTAAATGCTAATGGATATTTTGTTTGCATTTCATTTATAAAAGTATTCCAGGTTTTATTGTCTATATAATTATCATATTTACAATTATCAATAATATAACACTCATTTTCTTTTTTACCGTTTGTTTCGTGAAATTTTATTGATAAATCAAGTGTTTTTTTAATGCTCATATTTCTCATCCTTAATTTGAAGATTTTTTTATTATATCATAATTAAGTGCAAATTTCTATTTTTAAAACAAAAGGGGGCAGAGAAAACTCACCCTGAACTGCTTTGTGGTAGTTCAGGGTGTTTGCTTTTGGTGTAATAATATACTATAATTAAATTGAAAATAATAGCTTTAAGTGGGTGTTAAAATGCAAGAAAAATTGATGCTAGAGCTAATAAATGCAGCTAAAAATTATTATAATATAAATATGACTATAGGTGACGCAAAACAGCTTATGAGTATTGCTAGTGTTGTACAATATAAGACTGGGGATATTCTTTGCGATGTGGGAGATAGCTTTGCAAAAACCGGCTTTATACTTGACGGACTTGTAAGAAGTGCATTCTTAACCTATAACGGAAAAGACATTACAAGATATTTTCACACAAAGTACTCTATGGTTATGGATGATTGCTTGTTAGGCTTTAAAGAAAGTAAATATAGGTGCGAGGCACTTGTTGATTCGCTTGTTCTTATGTTTTCTGTGGAAAAGTTGAAAAATCTAATACAAGAAAATGCTGTGTTCAGAGAGGTATATACAAAATCGTTAGAGATGGGGTTAAGGTATAAGATTTACAGAGAAAATGAGCTTATGACCAAAAATGCAACTGAAAGATATTTGCAGTTTGTTAAGGATTTTCCTGATTTAATAAAATATGCAAAGCAATGTGACATAGCTACATATCTGGGCATAGAGCCACAATCGTTAAGTCGTATTAAAAGACAGTTAAAAAATTAACATCCATATAATTCCAATAGCGTTTATCATACTGTGTGCAATTATAGGCACAATCAAACGATTATTCTTTTTGTAGGCATATCCCCAAAGAAGTCCAAGCAAAATTGATGACCCCATATTTTGCCAGTCAACAATTCCGAAAAGAATTGCTGTAAGTATGTATGATGTTGTTTCTCCAAAGGTGTCGCTAAGAAAGAGCTTTGCAAAGCCACGAAAATATAATTCCTTTAAAAATCCACAAACTAATGATAGTGATAAAATGCCTAAAATATAAAACCATAATGAATTATCGTGTGTTGTGGTGTGAGTGTATTTAGAGCCAAAATCACGCATAAGAGAAAACGGATATGCTATAATAGCAGATATAATACCAAGTAGAAAGCCTTTAAGGATATCTGCTTTCAAATGCTTTTGGTCAAAAATAGTTGTTTTTATAGAGATGTGGTTTTCTTTAAATAAGAGCAATGCAATTGGTAGAGCAGTAAAAAGTACAAGCAGAAAAATCATAAAATAAGGGATATACTCAACTGCACCAGCACAAAAATCAAATACATTTCCATCAGGTTTAAAATTTTTAACAGCTGTAAAAAATTCAAAGCCTGCAATGCTTACTGTTATAAACATAAGTAGTGTGAGTGATATTAATGCGTTTTTTGTTTTCATAATGATAAATCCTCCAAAATGTGATAGCTATATTTTAACCTGAAATAAATAGTCTGTAATTAACATAGGTTAATTGTCGCAAATAAAAAAGCAGAGTTTGGTTACTCTGCTTTTAATTTTATGACTTTAGTCAGCACAAAGGCGTCTTGCCGCCTTTGTGCAAAAAACCACCCGCTATGCGGGTGGAGTCAAACCGTTATACAAAAATAGCCAACCTAAGATATAATAGAGATGTTCAAGTCACTATGAAATCAAAGGAGGGCTATTAATGGCAAAT
>JAXJQK010000158.1:0-5810 GCA_036311185.1 Acutalibacteraceae bacterium
AATTTGTGGTAAGACATATAGCTCTGAATTTTCGTTATGAGAAACAACTGAAACTACCTCTGGGATAATTTCTCCAGCTTTACGGATAAGTACTCTGTCACCAATACAAAGACCCAATTCAGAGATAAAATCTTGATTATGCAATGTAGCACGACTTACTGTTGTTCCTGCTAAAAACACAGGCTCAAAAATACCAGTAGGTGTGATAGCACCTGTTCTGCCTACGTTTATCTCTACATCTAACAAAACTGTTTCTTTTTCCTCTGGTGGGTATTTGTATGCTTCTGCCCATCTTGGGAATTTAGCAGTACTACCAAGCAATGCACGTTGAGAAAAATTATTAACCTTAACTACAGCACCATCTATCTGATAGCTTAATTCACCTCTTGTTAAGCCTATATTTTCGATTTCGGTTATAACATCTTCTATATTATCAAATAATTTATATGATGTAGGAACAGGAAAACCTAGCTCAACTAAGAAATCAAGTGATTGTTTATGGGTTTCAAGACTTTCACCATTAATCTGCTGTATATTAAAAATAAAGATATCAAGATTTCTTTTTGCTGTAATTTTTGCGTCCTTTTGCCGTAATGAACCTGCAGCAGCATTACGAGGATTTTTAAAGGTTTTCTCGTTATTATTTTCTTGTTCTTCAACAAGTGCTAAAAAACTAGAATCACTCATATAAACCTCACCTCGTACTTCAAGATAAGGTATTGATTTATTTAATCTTTTTGGTAACGATTTTATTGTTAAAAGATTTTCTGTGATATCTTCACCTGTTGTTCCGTCACCACGAGTTGATCCTCTGACAAAAACACCGTTTTCATATTCACAAGAAACAGAAAGTCCGTCTATTTTGGGTTCTACCACATATTCAACTGAATCTACTGATTGCCTCACTCTATTATCAAACTCTCTGAGTTCATTATGTGAAAACGAATCGTGCAAGCTTTCCATAGGCACAGTATGCACAACCTCAGAAAATTTTACAGAAGCCTTTCCACCTACTCTGTTAGTGGGTGAGTCCTCCTTTTTTAGCTGTGGAAATTCAATCTCAAGCTGTTCAAGCTCTGCCAGCATAGTGTCATACTCATAATCAGATATAGTGGGGTCATCCTGATTATAATATCTATCGTTATGGAAGTTAAGTTCTTTAGTTAAAAATTCTACACGTTTTTTTGCTTCATTAAAATTCATAATATCACCTATAATAATAATGGTATTATTGTACCCTTTTTTTGCTTCTTTTTCAAGACGAAAAACAATAAATGAATTCCAACAATGTATTTCCTGTGTATAAAAAAGAGTTAAAATATTACAATTAGTATTATTTAACCCTTTTCAAATCTTTTTCTTAGCTTTTTAAGAGCTTTTGTTTCAATGCGAGATACATATGACCTTGAAATATTAAGCATTTTAGCTATTTCTCTTTGAGTTCTTTCATCGTTACCACCAAGACCATAGCGTAATGTTATAACCAGCTTTTCACGTTCATCTAATACCTCATCAATGTATTTACCAAGTTTTTCGCTTTTTATTTTTATATCTAACTGTTCAACAATATCATCGTTAACTGATATAACATCCATAAGCACAAGATTATTCCCATCCTTATCAGTGTCAACAGATTCGTTAAGAGATATTTCTTGCTGTGTACGTTTATTATTGCGAAACATCATAAGAATTTCATTTTGTATACAGGTTGAAGCATATGCACTTAATCTTTGTGCTTTATTAAAATCAAACGTATTTATCGCTTTTATAAGTCCTACTATACCTACAGAAATCAAATCATCATAATTATTGGTGCTTGAGTAATACTTTTTTACTATATGTGCAACAAGTCTTAGGTTATGTTCGACAAGAATATTTCTAGCCTCAATATCCCCTTTCGCTACCTTTTCAAGATAAATTTTTTCATCCTCTGCTGATAATGGTTTAGGATAAGCACTTGATGGTGTTAGATGAAGAATAAACAATAAATACATACCATTAATAAGTTCAAATAACATAACTTTTCTCCTTGCAAATCAATTTGTTATTTAATAATTTTTATGACATTTAATAGCATAATTTGCCAGTCCTAAAACCGAGATGCAGGATAATTTTAAAAGTAATTTACATATTTCGCTAAAAACAATATTAATAATGTATAAACTCTTTAATTCAACAGAATAGTTTTTAAGATTAAATCATATCAATAAATGTAATATTTAAATCAGTATATGCCTCTTTACAAAAAACAAACGAAGGTAAGCTTTACAATATAAAACATTTTTCATTTATTTATATTTGACAAAATTCTTTTTCTTTGTATGAGATAATAACCACAGAATATTCCACTAATCCAAATAATAAAGATTTTATATCGTATGCCGATATATTTTAGGAGGTGATTGACATAACAAGGACTGTTTACATAGATATTTTAATAGGTACAAATATTATTATTAATTATTTTATATTGCTTGCAGTATCAAAATACAGTAAGGTTATCCCTAAACAACGGAGAATGATTTTAGGAAGTGTGTTTGGTGCAATATGCTCACTGATTATTTTTCTACCTAATTTTGGCTTTATAATAAACGCTTCACTAAAGTTAACAGTATCAATCACTATAGTATTTTTAACCTTTGGATTCCATAATTTAAAAACCTTTATAAAAAATACAGCTATGTTCTATTTTATTAGTTTTTGTTTTTGTGGAATAATTCTGTTTGTTTGGTTTATCGCTACTCCCAGAGGGTTAATTGTAAACAACTCTGTAGTGTATTTTAACATATCACCATTGGTTATGATTGTTACAACGTTGATTTCATATATCGTCATCCGAGTATGTAGTAGGTTGATAAATAAAAAATACAGTGATATTGAAGTATGTAAAATAAAATTAATTAATAACAATAGCTTTTGTGAATTCTATGGAAAAATAGACACTGGTAATACATTGTGCGAACCATTCAGTCAACGTCCTGTTATGGTTGTAAACGAAGATGCTATAAAAAATATAGCTGAAGAAGAATTTAATAAACTACTTGATCTTAACACTGCTACAAGTACTATAAAAAACAAATACAGAGTTGTACCCTTTAGCTCAGTTGGTGGCAATGGTGTTTTACCAGCCTTTTCTCCCAATGAAGTTTACATAAACGATATTTTTTGTAAACAAAAAATATATGTGGCTGTATGCAAAAATGATATTCTATGCGGAGAAATAAAAGCAATGGTTAATCCCGAAATTATCGAATTTGTAAAGGAATGATTGTAATGTTTTTAGAAAATCTGTTGGCATTTTTTTTGAAATTAAAAGATAAAGTTTTGGGTTACGAAGGAATATTCTATATAAATGGTTCTCAGACACTTCCCCCACCACTAAAAAAAGCTGAAGAAGAATTGGTGATAAACAGAATTAAAGAAGGCGATGATTCAGCACGAGAAATGCTTATAACGCACAATTTGCGTTTAGTAGTCTACATTGCAAAAAAATTTGAAGCAACTGGTGCGGGGGTTGAGGATTTAATTTCGATAGGAACTATTGGGCTTATAAAGGCTGTAAATACTTTTTGCCCTCAACGAAACATAAAACTCGCAACATACGCCTCACGCTGTATTGAGAATGAGATTTTGATGTATCTTAGAAAAAGTACACAGTTAAAAAATGAAATTTCAATTGATGAACCATTAAATATAGATTGGGACGGCAACGAGCTTTTACTAAGTGATGTACTTGGAAGTGATAACGATGTTGTAAATAAAAATATCGAACAAGAGACCGAATGCAAAGTACTTTTAGAGGCTGTAAATAAACTGGAACCACGAGCCAAGCAAATTACAATGCTTAGATTTGGTTTAATGGGACAAAAAGAACATACCCAAAAAGAGGTCGCTCTTATGCTTGGAATTTCACAATCTTACATATCTAGATTAGAAAAAAAAATTATCAATAAATTAAAAAAGGAGCTTTCTTCTTCTATATGAATTAATTTTCTTGTTTTGGAAAATATAAAAGTATGCCAACCGGCAAAATTTATATTTAGGAGAAGTAATAAATGAAAAGAATGTTTTGTATATTAACAGCAACAGTGATTTTAGCCCTATTTATGACAGGCTGTGGATGTAGCGACCAAGGTAAAATAGGCAACGGAAATAACGGAACCTATAGCGATAATAACAATACCGAAAACGCTACAGCAAACAAAGAAAACGGAAATAATAACACAAACGGTACAAATGACAACACAAATGACAACACAAATAACGGAAACACAAGTGAAAACAACAATAACGCAGGTAACGATACAACAGCAAACACATCCCCTGATGGTGGAACTTTTGACAGTACCAGTGATAACACCACCAACCAAAACGCTGATAACAGCAATCAAGAGGGAATTGCCGGGAGAGTTGGCGATGCTATAGATGAAGGTGTATCAGGTATAGCAGACGGACTTACAGGTAACGGTGATAATAATAACAACAGTAATAATGCTGATAATAGTACTCAAGCAATGCAATAAAAAATACTGGGTTTGTCAAGAAAATTGTGTAAGTTTATTTATGAAAGTTTAGATTTGATGTTGCACACAGTTGGGGTTAACCCCAACTGTGTGCAACGGCGGTCAGATTATACTAATACCTAATTAAAAAATAGATAAAATCCAGTCTCTACCAGTAATGCTTTTAATAGTATCTTGAGAGATAGAACAGATAGTGCTACAAAGTCTATCAACAACTTTATCGAGGGTTTGGAAAATTTCGTTTCTAAATCCTCGTTTTCTAATTTCTTTCCAAATTTGCTCAATAGGATTCATCTCAGGCGTATAAGGTAGTATAAATAGCAAATGAATGTTATTGGGAATATTTAAAGAGTTCGATTTGTGCCAAGCCGCTCCATCACACACTAAAATTATTATGTCTTCTGGATATGATTCTGATAAATGCTTTAAAAATACATTCATACAATCTGTATTACAATATGGTAGTATTAAAAAACAGCTTTCTCCTGTCAAAGGTTCTACTGCACCATAAGCATAGCGATATTCCCTAATATGATGACAAGGTACTTGTGGTCGTATTCCTTTTTTGCACCAACAATATCTAGGTTTGTTTATGCGTCCAAATCCTGCTTCGTCTTGAAACATCAATCTAATCGTCGAATTGTTGAAAACTTTAGATATTTCAGTTACAAATGATTTAATTTTTTTGAGGCTTCTATAGCCTCATTACTTGCTTTTTTAGGGTGTTTGCTTCTAGGCAGTAATTTTCTCCAATTATGTCTTTTTAATACGTAATATATTTGACCACTTCCTATGCGATGACCTACTTTTTCAATATATGCCTTTCTTATTTCACTTACTTTCACTATTTCTCCTTTTTCTGCTTTCTTGAAAAATTTTGAAAGTAACTCTGCTTCTTCTTCATAACTCAAATTTCTACGATTGCCAACTCTTTTTTTAGCATACAGTGCTTCTATTCCACCTTTTTTATATTTACTCACCCACTGACTTACTACTTTATCGGATGTATCTAATTTTTCAGCTATTTCTATATTACTTAAGCCTTCTCCTCGCAACTGAACTGCATAAAGGCGTTTATCTACTTTTTTATCTCTTATGCTTTTTCGCACTTCTTTTATTTGCTCTACTTCTTCTGCATTTATTTTATATATCTTAGGCATCTTTCATCACCAATTTTATTATACAACATTTAGTTTTGTTTTTCTAGTGTTTAATCAGGTATTAGTATAAAACTATGCTCACTTGGATTAATGGTATTCTTAATTCTTTTACTACAAAATACACTAA
>JAXJQK010000159.1:0-5032 GCA_036311185.1 Acutalibacteraceae bacterium
ATTCAATTGGTAGTATTGAGGAGCTAAAGTCACTTTCTGACAACTGCCCTGATAATATTGAGCTACACAGACCATATATCGATGAGGTAACAATTACTTGTCCTCACTGTGGCAAGCCAATGCACAGAGTACCTGAGGTTATCGACTGCTGGTTTGACTCTGGTTCAATGCCATTTGCACAGCACCATTATCCATTTGAGAATAAAGAATTATTTGAGTCACAGTTCCCTGCTGACTTTATTTCAGAGGCTGTTGACCAAACAAGAGGTTGGTTCTATTCCCTACTTGCTATTTCAACTTTAATTTTTGACAAGGCTCCATACAAGAATGTAATTGTTCTTGGTCTTGTTCAGGACGAAAATGGACAGAAGATGTCAAAATCTAAGGGTAACGCAGTAGATCCTTTCGAGGCTCTTGAAACCTATGGTGCAGATGCTATTAGATGGTATTTCTACACTAACTCTTCTCCATGGCTACCAAAGAGATTCTATGGTAAGGCAGTAGTTGAGGGTCAGCGTAAATTTATGGGTACACTATGGAACACATATGCATTCTTCGTGCTTTATGCTAATATAGATAAATTTGATGCTACAAAGTATACACTTGATAAGGATAGCCTATCTGTAATGGATAAATGGCTACTATCAAGACTTAACTCAACAGTTAAAACAGTTGACAATAGCCTTGCTAATTACAAAATTCCTGAAGCTGCAAGAGCATTACAGGATTTTGTAGACGAAATGAGTAACTGGTATGTAAGAAGATGT
This sequence comes from Acutalibacteraceae bacterium, assembly GCA_036311185.1. Taxonomy (GTDB): domain Bacteria; phylum Bacillota; class Clostridia; order Oscillospirales; family Acutalibacteraceae; genus CAG-964. The sequence goes on from JAXJQK010000159.1 coordinate 768, forward strand.
CGTGAAAGATTCTGGGTACAGGATATGACTCAGGATAAGATTAATGCTTATATGACATTGTACACTGCATTAGTTACAATTGCTAAGGCATCAGCTCCAATGATTCCATTTATGGCTGAGGAAATTTATTTAAACCTTGTTCGTTCACTAGATGAAACAGCTCCTGAGAGTATTCACCTATGCTCATTCCCAGAGGTTGATGAGTCTGCTATTGACAGCCAGCTAGAGGCTAATATGGACGAGGTACTAAAGATTGTTGTACTTGGTCGTTCTGCAAGAAATGGCTCTGCTATGAAAAACCGTCAGCCACTTGGCAAAATGTCAGTTAAGGCTGAAAACGCTCTTGATAAGTTCTATGTGGAGATTATCGAAGACGAGCTTAACATTAAGAGTGTTGAGTTTACAGATGATGTTTCAGGCTTTGTTTCATATTCATTCAAGCCACAGCTAAAGACATTAGGTCCTAAGTTTGGTAAGCAGTTGGGTGAAATCCGTACAGCTCTTGCAGAGGTTGACGGTGCAAAGGCTAAGGCTGAGCTTAACGAAACAGGCACAATGACACTTACACTTTCAACAGGTGATATTAAGCTAACTGAAGAAGATTTATTGATAGATGTTAAGCAGATGGAAGGCTTGTATACTGTTACAGATAACGGAATTACTGTTGTTCTTGATACAACTCTTACACCTGAGCTTGTTGAAGAAGGTTTTGTTCGTGAGATTATCAGTAAGATTCAAACAATGCGTAAGGACGCTGGATTTGAGGTTATGGATAACATCGTAATAGGTGTTGCTGATAATGAGAAGATTGCTGAAATCATCAACAAAAACAGTGCTGAAATTTCTACTGATGTACTTGCTACTGAAATTACAGCAGTTACAGATGGCTTTGTTAAGGAATGGAATATCAACGGCGAAAAGGTAACACTTTCGGTTAAAAAAGTTGATTAATAGTTATATTTGATTCACTCACTCTGTTTATAGATTGATAAACGTCAATTCAAGCACGCTTATTTATCCTCCTTGTAATGAGATACAATTCTCATTACAAGGAGGATTTTAATATGATAATAAGCTGAACTTGATTTTATTAATAATCTCGTGTGAACGTATCACGAATATTTGTTGACATTCCCTAAAATTGATTGTATTATAATTTTGATAATATTTTAGGGAGGATTATCAATGATTGATTTTCAAAATGGAACTTTTTTAAAACTAAGACCAGTTAATCCAAATGCTTTTGCTGGTTTGATTACACCTCTTTTTATACAAGGTGAAAGTATTGTATCGGCTTTTCAAACAATTCGTGACGGTGTAGTTTTTACTAATCGTAGAATTATCGCTATTAATTTTCAGGGAGTTACAGGAAAAAAGAAGGATATAACTTCGCTTCCTTACAACAAAATTCAAACCTTTTCAGTTGAAACTTCGGGTGTTATAGATTTAGATAGTGAGTTAGAATTGTATTTTAGTGGTTTGGGAAAGGTTAAATTTGAGTTTACAAGCAGAGCTGATGTTACAGGAATTTGCCGTTTAATAAGCTCATATGTACTAAATTAATTTGTATATTTGATTTAAAATGATACCGTCTTTTGTCAGGGCGGTATTTTTGTATTATATATAGGAAAAGGACTTTTGCACTCAAAATGATTATTGTAGGAAAAATTTATTGTATGCTTGGAGCACTTCAAGAGATTATTAACAAAGAAATTATATAAGTTAGAGTTAAAGGTTGATGTATTCACGAAAAAGGATGTTATCGACCTTTAATTTTTTTACAAACAAGGTCGAATACATCATAATTCTGATATAGTGGAAAATTTGTTTTAGGGCTTGTTTGAAAAATAGAAAACGTCCTTAAATAACCCAATCATTTTGAATTTTCAGATATAGGTTAAGTTCTATTTTTATTACCCTGGATATTTATTATAGACCTCAAAAAATACAACTCTATTATACTTTTACGCTTTAAATTGCTTTATTTTTTATTGTCTAAAAGGTTGATTTTTTCGCTTTAAAATGTTAAAATATTACTAATTTCACTAAAGAGGTTAAAATTATGACTATTATCCATTTATTAGAAAAAAACGCTAGAGAATTTCCACAGGATACTGCACTGGTGGAAATTAACCCCGAACAACCAGAAACTCGACGTCTAACTTGGAATGAATATGAGCTTGTTGAGCCAACTCATCGCATTCCACACTATCGCCGAGAAATCACATGGCAGGTTTTCAACGAAAAGGCTAATCGTTGTGCTAATATGCTTATGCACAATGGAATAGGCAAAGGTAAGAAGGTTGCCATTCTTCTTATGAACAGCCTTATGTGGTTGCCTATATATTTCGGAATATTGAAAACTGGTGCTTTGGCGGTACCACTCAACTTCAGATATTCACCTGATGAAATTGAATATTGCCTTGAATTAGCAGAGGCGGATGTTCTTATTTTTGGTCCTGAATTTATCGGTCGTGTAGAGAGTATAGCAAACAGAATTTCTGAAAAATGTACTCTTATCTACTATGGTGGAAGCTGTCCTGCTTTTGCAGAGGAGTACCGTGATCTAGTATCTGAGCACTCAGGTAATTTCCCTGAGTGTACTTTAGAGGAGTCTAATGATGCTGCTATATATTTCTCATCAGGTACAACAGGATTTCCAAAGGCTATTTTACATAACCATCAAAGCTTAATACATTCTTGCCGTGTTGAGCAAAATCATCACAGCCAAACAAAGGACGATTGCTTTTTATGTATTCCACCACTTTATCATACAGGAGCTAAAATGCATTGGTTTGGTAGCTTGCTAACAGGCTCAAAGGCTGTAATCCTAAAGGGTGCTAAGGCTCAAAATATTTTAGAGGCGGCAAGCTCTGAGCAATGCTCTATTGTTTGGTTGCTTGTACCTTGGGCACAGGATATACTAAACGCTCTTGATAGAGGAGAGGTAAAGTTATCTGATTACGATTTGTCTAAGTGGCGATTAATGCATATTGGTGCACAGCCTGTACCACAAAGTCTTATCAAGCGTTGGCTTGAATATTTCCCAGAACCTCAGTATGATACAAACTCTGGTTTGTCAGAGTCTATTGGTCCTGGTGCTGTTCACCTTGGTGTTGAAAATGTACATAAGGTTGGTGCAATTGGTGTACCTGGCTATGGTTGGGAGGTTAAGATTGTTGACCCTGACGGTGTTACTGTAAGTCAAGGTGATGTAGGCGAGCTTTGCCTAAAAGGTCCTGGTGTTATGACATGCTACTATAGAGATGAAGAAGCTACAAAGGCTACTCTTAAAGATGGTTGGCTATATACAGGTGATATGGCTATGCAAGACGAAGAAGGATTTATATATCTTGTTGACCGTAAGAAGGATGTTATCATAACAGGTGGTGAGAACCTATACCCTGTACAGATTGAAAACTTCCTTGCGGCTCACAATAAAATAAAGGATGTTGCAGTTATAGGTTTACCTGACCCTCGTTTAGGTGAAATTGCTACTGCTATTATCGAAGTTAAGCCAGATATGACCTGTACTGAAGAAGAAATAAATAATTTCTGTCTTGAACTACCTCGTTATAAGCGTCCACGACGCATTATATTTGCAGATGTACCACGAAATCCAACAGGTAAAATTGAAAAGCCAAAGCTAAGAAAGCTATATGGTGCTGAAGGTCTTGTTGATTCACAAAATAAATCATAATATTTTAAGTTTTAACAAGAAAAGGATGATAAATTATGTTAAGGCTACGACCATATAACTCAAATGAAGCCGAGAAAATTTTATCTTGGAGTAAGGATGAGAGAGCGTTTTATAAGTGGTCTGCTGGTGTTTTAGGTAATTATCCATTAAGCATAGAACAATTTAGCACAGTCACTAATCTTATGCCGTTTACTGCTATTGACGATGATGAAATAGTAGGATTTTTTACAATGAGAAAACCAAGTAACTCCTTTGATGAGCTTAGATTTGGTTTTGTAGTTGTAGATTTTGAAAAGCGTGGTAAAGGCTATGGAAAAGGAATGCTTCAATTAGTTCTTAAATATGCAAAAGAAATTTACGGAGCAAAAAAAGTTTCACTAGGTGTTTTTGAAAACAACAAATCTGCGTATTATTGCTATAAAGCAGTGGGATTTAAAGATGTTGTTTTGGATGAAACAGAAATCTATACTATACTTGGTGAAGACTGGAAATGCTTAGAGTTAGAAATTCAACTCTAAATTCCATTTTTGCTACTTCTATATATAATAAATGAAAGGATTTAAAA
>JAXJQK010000160.1:0-1551 GCA_036311185.1 Acutalibacteraceae bacterium
GTATGGAGGAAAGCGAGAGTATTCCGATTACAGCATAAAATTTACCCGCCTGTTCACATCTCGTGAGCAGGCGGGTTTTAACTTTTTTATACTCTAAAACAACAGTCGAGTAGACTTACACCTCGCAATGTAAACCCCTCACAGAACCGTACGTGCAGTTTTCCCGCATACGGCTCCTCATAATAAAATTCACATCTTAACCAAACAAACTAACATATATTCTGGGTAGTGCCAGAGGATAGTATTTCATCATCTCGTAGAAACCTTCCTTGTTATAGCTCTTTAGCTGGCTTCGTCTGTTCAGTGCCCTGAACAGCAGTTCCCTGACCTGCTGCTTAAAATTACTAATCATTCTGCTGTTAAAGCTTATCCCATAGTATCTATAGTGACCTATAAGCTTTATGTTCAACATATACATAAGTGTTTTAAGCTTTTGCTCTTTGTTGTCGTAAAGCCATATTTTCATTTCTTTAAGTTTCTGCCGAAATTTCTTGCTGCTTGTCTTTGGCATAATCCACAGTTTACCGTTTTTCGTTTTACCACAGTAGAATGTAAATCCAAGGAAATCGAATGAGCCTAATCGAGTAAAGTCTCCTTGTTTTGCTTTTGCGTTTGCAAGGTATCTTCCACTTTCTACAATGCGGCTCTTACTTTCTTCAAGTTCAAGCCCGAATTTCTCCATTCGGCTCTTAAGCTGTTCATAGAAACGTTCAGCCTCCCACGGATATTGGAATCCTGCTATGAAATCGTCTGCATAGACCACAAGAAAGCACTCGCCTTTACATTCTTTCGCAACTACAATATAGAACCACAGCGTCAGAACATAGTGCATATAGATATTTGCCAGCACCGGGCTGATTATATTCCCCTGTGCAGTTCCCTCATTCCCCTTCACAAGACTTCCGTTATCTATGATTCCTGCTTTTAAATATTTATTAACCAACCATAGAATATTCTTGTCCTTGATGTAGTAATTCAGAAACTTAAGTATCCACTCGTGCTTCATATGGTCGAAGAACCCCTTGATATCAGCGTCTACTATCCTCGTTATCTTTCTGAAATTAATCTGGTCATAAAGAGACTTTACTGCTGTATGACAGCTCCTGTCTGGTCTGAATCCATACATACAATTCAGAAATTTGGGTTCATATATCGCTTCAATTATCTTCTTCAGTGCTAATTGTACAATCTTATCCTCGTAACACGCAATTCCCAACGGTCTCATTTTGCCGTTACTTTTGGGAATATATACTCTCAGTGAAGGCTGTGGTTTGTAGGCTTTCCTTTTCAGTCTGTCTACAAGGTTTTCGATGTTACTTTCGAGATTTTCATTGTATTCTCTTTTGGTGACTTCGTCTACACCGACAGCTTTGCTACCGTCCAGTTCCCTATGGCATTGCGTTAACATTTCTTTGTTGATGAGATGGTACAGTGAGGTAAACTCGGGGCGTTTTGTGTTTGCTGACTTCGATGCTATTCTTCCCAATTTCGTTTCCATTAGTTCCTCCGTCCCTGAGTACGGCTAATGTGTCCTCAGAAAGACCTTTATTA
>JAXJQK010000161.1:0-2598 GCA_036311185.1 Acutalibacteraceae bacterium
AAGAAGATGAGCTTGATGACCCTTTTTTATTAATAGATATGGACAAGGCTACAGAAAGAATTTTTGAAGCATTAAATAATAAAGAGCGTATTTGCATTTATGGAGATTACGATGCCGACGGAGTAACATCAACTGCGTTGTTATATGATTATCTTAATTCTTTAAATGCTGACGTAACATATTATATACCTTCAAGAGAGGCTGAAGGCTATGGTATGAATAATTCAGCAATTGATAAAATTGCACAGGCAGATACTAAGCTTATAATAACTGTAGATAACGGTATTTCAGCAGTTGAACAGATTGATTATGCAAAATCTCTTGGAATAGATACAGTAGTAACCGACCACCACACACCACCCGAGGTGCTACCAAATGCTGTAGCAATTGTAAACCCTCACAGAAAGGATTGTCCATCTGAATTTAAGTTTCTTTCAGGTGTAGGTGTTGCATTTAAGCTGATTATGGCACTTGAGGATGATAATCTTGATATCAGCTCATTACTTAAAAGATACTCTGCAATTGCCTCACTTGGTACTATCGGAGATATTGTTTCTCTTACAGGAGAAAACAGAATATTAGTAAAAAACGGAATAAAAAGTATAAAAAATCTAAGCAACACCGGAATAACTGCTTTGCTTGAAAGTGCAGGAATAAAAGGCAATAATAAGCTTTCAGCGGGTAAACTTTCATTTACTGTTGTACCAAGAATTAATGCTTGTGGAAGATTAGCATTATCAGAAAAATCTGTAGAGCTTTTAATTACTAACGATAAAACAACAGCATCAGAAATAGCGAATGAGCTTTCAGATGATAATAAAAACCGACAGGATATAGAAAAAGAAATTTTAGAAGAGGTTCTTACTCTTATTGATAATAACCCTGACCTTAGATATAGAAGAGTAATGGTAATAAGTGGAGAAAACTGGCATCAGGGTGTAATAGGTATAGTTGCTTCAAGAATTAAAGAGATATATGGTAAGCCGGTAATTATCATAACTAAAGATGGAGAAAACGCAAAGGGAAGTGGCAGAAGTGTAGAGGGCTTTTCCCTTATAGAGGCTATTACTTCCTGTAAAGATATATTACCTCATTTCGGGGGTCACCCTATGGCTGTAGGTTTGAGTATAAAATCCTCTGATGTAGAGGAATTTGCAATACGACTAAATCAATATGCACAGCAACAGGGTGATATGCCGTTACCAACGTTAAAAATTGACTGTAAATTAAATCCTAAATTTCTTACAGTTGATTTAGCTAAGCAAATTTCTATGCTGGAGCCTTTTGGGGCAGGTAATCCTACTCCAATTATCGGAGTATATAATATGCAGTTAAAAACCATTACCCCTGTGGGTGGTGGTAATCATTTACGACTCACCCTACAGCGTGATGAATTTACAATAAATGCAATGCTTTTCTTTACTACACCAGAGCAATTTTCTTATACTGTAGGAGAAATAGTAGATTTGGCTGTAACGGTAGATGTAAATGAATATAATAATAAAGAATCACTCAGTATTATTGTTAAGGATATTAAAAGCAGTAATGCAGATACTGAGGTTATGTTAAGAAATAACGAGCTTTTTGAAAGGCTTATGTCGTTAGAACGAATATCTCGTTCAGAAGCAGAGCTTTTATTACCAATACGTGATGATTTTGCAGTTGTTTTTAAATTTTTACGTAGCGTAAAGCAATGGAATTATCCTGATTACATAATATGCACAAGGCTTAATAATAGTCGCATAAATTATGGTAGACTACAGGTTATTTTAAATGCAATGCACCAGCTGTCGCTTATAGAATACATACAAAGCAGAGGAAACACACAGATTTCAATACTGCCAACTAAAGAAAAAGCTGATTTGAACAGTGCAAATATTATGAAGCTGTTGCAGAGCTATATAGTTTAATTTTATTATATATTTTTTGAGTAAGAAATAAATTTGAGTAGGAAATAATTAGCTGGAAAAAGCTATCGAGGGGGAATTAAAGATGTCAGAAACAATGATTCATTATCAGGACTTCGATGAATTAATAAGAATGATATCTGAAAGTGGAAAAGAATATGATCTGGATTTGATTCATAAGGCATATGAACTTGCAAATGAAGCACACGGCGACCAACGCAGAGTATCAGGTGTTCCTTATATTTTGCACCCAACATCAGTTGCCTGCATACTTGTAGAATTAGGTATGGATACAGAAACTGTAGTTGCGGCATTACTTCACGATGTGGTAGAGGATACTGATATAACAATTGAAGATATAATCAGAGATTATGGCAAAGAGATTGCACATCTTATAGACGGTGTAACAAAGCTGAAAAAAATCCCTTATACAAACAGAGAAATAAGACAGGCTGAAAACGTAAGAAAAATGTTTATAGCTATGTCAGACGATATACGAGTAATTATTATCAAGCTTGCAGATCGTCTTCATAATATGCGTACAATAGGCTGTATGCGTGAACAAAAAAGACGTGATATCGCCCTTGAAACAATGGAGGTTTTTGCTCCTATAGCACATCGTTTAGGTATCAGAGCTGTTAAAGAGGAGATGGAGGATCTATCTATCAGATATCTTGACCCTATAGCATAT
>JAXJQK010000162.1:0-2275 GCA_036311185.1 Acutalibacteraceae bacterium
CCATAAGGGGGCTTGACCCCCTTTGGTCGTTCAGTGAGGGGTTTGGGGAGAGGGATCGAAACCTCTCCCCAGCAATCTTTGCTTACTTTCTTTTGTAAGAAAGTAAGAGCCTGTGCGGCTTGAGCACATAAAAATAAAAAGTTTTATAATAAATCAATGGTTTGTAAGTGTTGATATCTTTAAGTTTATACTAAAAATAAGTACAACACTGACACATTATATGTGTCCATTAAAATACAAACTAATTGTTTACAATGTAAGCGTGAGCAATAGCTCACACATACAAAACCCAATTTATTAGTATATTATTGGCTATGAAAATATCAAAAGATAATTAGGTACAACAAAATGGACAAGTATGGAATTTTAAAAAGCTACTGGGGCTACAGTGAGTTTCGTGGAGCACAGGAGACGGTAATTGATAACATAATAAACGGTAAAGATGTGCTTTGCGTTATGCCTACAGGTGCTGGTAAGTCGGTGTGCTATCAAATACCAGCTTTAATGCTTCGTGGGGTTACTATTGTTATATCTCCACTTATATCACTTATGATAGATCAGGTAAAAGCACTTGTTAATATGGGTATAAAGGCAGCATACCTTAACAGTAATCTCACTCAGCGACAACTTAATGTTGCTATGGAAAGAGCACGAGAGGGTGCTTATAAAATTATATATGTTGCACCCGAAAAGCTGTTGACAAACAGCTTTATTAATTTGTGCAGAAATATTGATATATCTATGGTTGCTATTGATGAGGCACATTGTATTTCTCAATGGGGTCAGGATTTCAGACCTGATTATTTAAGAATAGTCGATTTTATAGCGAAGTTACAAAAAAGACCTATAATTTCAGCCTTTACAGCTACTGCAACTCTACAGGTAAAAGAGGATATAGAGCGTATATTAAGCCTTGATAACCCATATACGGTTACAACAGGCTTTGATAGACCTAACCTTAGCTTTCAGGTTATACATCCCAAAAATAAAAATACACAGCTATTAACCATAATTAAAGAAAGAAAAAATGATTGTGGTATAGTTTACTGTAATACACGCTCTGCTGTAGAGGAGGTAAGCGACCTGCTTTGCGAAAATGATATAAATGCAAAGCCATACCACGCAGGTATGCCAATGGAGGAGCGTAAGAAAAACCAAGAGGATTTTATATACGACCGTTGCAGAGTGGTAGTTGCTACCAATGCATTTGGTATGGGTATAGATAAATCTGATGTAAGTTATGTTGTGCATTACAATATGCCACAGAATATAGAAAGCTATTATCAAGAAGCCGGTAGAGCTGGCAGAGATGGCAACGATGCACAGTGTATTGTTCTATATAGTGGTAAAGATGTAGCTACAAATAGATTCCTTATTGAAAAAACACGAGAGAATGAAGATATGGACGAAGATTTGTGCGAGATTATTATTGAGCATAAACTTATGCAGTTGAGCAAAATGTCAGCCTATTGTAATACAGCTGATTGCTTGCGTGGATTTATTCTGCAATATTTCGGACAGCCCTACGAGGAGTACTGTGGTAACTGCTCAAACTGCAAAGGAGAGTTTGAGGAAATAGATATAACAGTTGAGGCACAGAAAATTTTATCCTGTGTAGCTAAAACAAATCAGCGTTTTGGAACAAAAATGATTGTTGATATTTTAAGAGGAAGCAAAAACCAAAGATTACTCGAATGGGGACTTGATAAGCAATCTACATACGGCTTGATGAAATCATACACCGAAGCAAATGTGAAAAAAATAATAGACTTTTTAGTAATAAATGAATACGCTAACCGAACACAGGAAAAATTCCCTGTTATAAAGCTTAGTAAAGGCTCGGTAGGGGTTTTAAAGGGTGAAGAAACCGTAAAAATGAAGGTTAAAAAGGGTAGCACACTAAAAGCAAGAGAAAAATCAGAAAAGTCACAGATTGAGTATAAAAGCCATAGCTTTAGTGATGAGATGTTTGAATATCTGCGTAGCATTAGAAATGAGCTTGCAGAAATTGAGCGAGTGCCTTCATACATTATTTTTTCAAATGTTTCACTACAGGATATGTGCGTAAAACGTCCTGTTACACTCTCGGATTTTCTTAATGTAAATGGCGTTGGTGAAAATAAGGTTAAACGCTATGGCAGAGTTTTTACACTGGCTATAGGCAGATATGTAGAATATGAAAACGGATTTTTCACAAGTGATGATTTAAAGCTGACAGTAAAGGAGCTTTCGCATATTCCACATTGCTATGAAGAAGGCTCAAGGGTGCTACATA
>JAXJQK010000163.1:0-10915 GCA_036311185.1 Acutalibacteraceae bacterium
CTGGTGTATGTCCTCTCGATGAAAACGGACTTATTCCAGTTAACCGTCTTCCAACTGAATCGTTAGTATTCAAAGGATTATGGAATGCATCAACTAACAGTCCTAAACTTTCAAACAGTACAGGTATGAAAGGTGACTTCTATATCTGTTCAGTTGCTGGTACTCAGAACTTGGGTTCTGGAAATATAACATTCAGTGAAAATGATACAGTTATTCACGATGGAACAATATGGCACAGAGTTGCATCTTCCTCTACAAGAACTGAGCTGCTCAACATTATCGGTAACAGTTCAGGAACAAATACTGGTCTAATGACACCTGAATCATTTAACAAGCTCAAGAACATTGAGTCTGGAGCTGAAGTTAACGTTCAAGCTGACTGGACACAGAGTAACACGGCTAGTGATAGCTATATCAAGAATAAACCTAACTTAAAACCCGTGGCAACTAGCGGTAAGTTTAATGACTTGTCTAATAAACCAACTCTGTCGTCAACTGCCGGTAAAGTTACGTTAAGTGATACGTCTGGATGGAAAACGGAGTGTGCCGTACCACAACTAAATGTTGTAAGTTTAACATTGTCTCAGTATAATGCTTTGAGTAAGAAAGACCCTAATACTGTATATGCTATAACAGGAGAGTAAGATTTATGTTTTATGTAAATAATAAACAAGTTCTGGGTATGTTCCTAAACGGTAAGAACCTCAACTATTTAGCTTATGGTTTTGGTAAAATAATACCAGAAAACAGAAATGCGCAGCTCGCTTACATTAACCTGGCAGGTAGAAATTTAAGTCAGTACAGAGTAAAATATGGGAACATTCAGAGCGGCTACAATAACTTCCCTATTGCAAGGCTTGACTATCCTGTTAAGGGTGTATTCCACAGTCCACTTACATATTATTATGGTGGCAACATCGTTCCGACAAAGAATGTACCAGTATACATAAATAATGGATACTGTGCTATAAGAGGTCCCGTTTATAATGATATAAACATAAACGGAAATATAGTATATTTTGCAACTAACTCGGACTTTCAAGGTCATAATGTTAACACATATCTAGAGGGATCTGATTCAAGTCAATCTTACTTTAACGGTATTGTTATGAATAACTGTAGTAACTTCCACCTAAAGTCCCTCTCACGCTTCAGTAAGGGTTCTCAAGCAGCCTTATACAACTGTAGGAACTTCTCTGGTTGGTTTAACTATGTAAGGGGTGATGATGGCACTAGATACCCTGGTTTTAGAGGTTTCTTGTATGAATGTAAAGATGGTGTATTCAATATCGACTGTACGAATATGCGCGGTGGTGGTAGCGATGCCAATGTACGTAACTATTACAACTTCTCTGGTATTCAGAATTGTAAGAATATAAATGTAAACATTAAAGGCTCTTCTTGGCAAGCATGGGTACATCCTAACTGCTACTCTGACAACTGTAACATTACAACAAGATATATAGTTCCTGGTTTTGACCATATGAACCATTGTAACTTTAATATATACCTTCCGTCTAATGCAAACGTGGAGAAGTCTACACACTATTCACTATTGTCTAACTCTTATAACTGTAACTATAACTTGAATGCGTCAGGCTCTAATCTTTACAACTACAAAGGTGTTGCATTCTTTGACAACCTAAACAACTGTAACTTGAACTTACTAGTAAATAATGCTGTAAAGTTTAGTGATGGGTTTGGTGGTCACTTTAATAACTGTAATATCGTATTCGATAATATCAAAGGTGACCTATTAACACAAAACGGATGGTATAATCTTTATAACTGTAGAATAACTGGAAATGTAAAATCAGCGTCTTCTACACAAGGTTTCTTAGAGCATAGCTATAACCTTAATGTTAACCTCAACTTTGCTGAATCAAGCCGTGTATTATTTGCGTCGAGATGTAACAATATTAAGGGGAACATTGTTGCAGGTAATATGACTTATGTAAATTCCAGCAGTTATATGAGCCTAAATGTAAATAATGGTAATCTGAGTCTTAATAATATTGACTACGGTAGCTTTAATGTTTATAATGCAATAGCGCAGTTTCGTAACGTTAACAATTCAAACGCAAGATCTAAATCTAGAGCATACATATCTGCTATAGACAACTGTCATAACATCTCCCTTTATGATTTAAATATCGTAGGTGGTACACTCATTGAAAATGTTTATGATTCATCTCTTAACTTTAACTATGGTCCTGTTGGAAGAATGTTTACTACTCGGAGAGTAAACAACTGTAGTATAACTGGCTTTCCAACTACAACTGCTTATACAAGTAACTGTAAATTTGATGTAAGTTTAGAGGAAGCTGAATCTCGTAGCAGCTATATAACGTGGGCTAACGTATGGCCACACGGGTCTAGAGCGTATTCTGGCTCATACGGATATTTAGCTGGTTTGAGTTCTGTAGATGGCCTTATATCTCACTGTTTTATGAGTGGTGATGATATGATACTCGGTGGAAGCATAACCTTTGATAACGTTATCAACGTGGAGACTAGTATTGACACATATTACAATGGTACTGCAACTGCAAATCTAAAGAACTATGCAGATAACATAAGACTTAACGTGGACTGTGCTACACTAAAATTAGGTGTGTTTATGTCAGGTCCTCCACACGGATTTGCATATTCCAGCATAAGTGCAAACGATATATACTGCACTACTGGTAAGGACTATTATGTACATATGAACTATGGTACAAGAGTATATTGTGAAAACTTCTGTAATGTACCGTTTACACCTGTATGGCGTAGGTTCAGTGACAACTATCAGCCAGTACTGTTGATAAACAATTACAAACATTCTAACTCTGGTGCTTGTATTTTCAAAGGTGGACTAACTCGTATTGGTAGCTTAAACTATCAAGGTGGTGCTACAGTACCTTTGGAACTTTATAATGGCGCTTGTATGTTTATCAACAATGCTAGACTCGGTACCACCACGGTAGATAACGCATTATTATTCCTGGGTACTAATGTACATTTTGAGGGTGCTAAAACTGTTAAGAACGGTGGTCTTATCGTAAGTAAAGCAAACTATTCAATGAATGCTATTGGTAAGTTTGTAAATAGAAATAACTTTACCTGGAACTTTAAGGACTCAGGTCCTTGGGGTTCAAAGAGCTTGCTTGACTTCTGTACTAATGTTTAAAGAAATACCCCTCTTAACTGAGGGGTTATTACTTTGTTTTAATCTAACGAGTACATTCCAGTTTCTTCGTCCCTAACATAACAAAGCCTGTCTTCATTCATTTCTTTGTTTTCAAGAAACTCGTCTAGACTTTCTATTTCTCTGTATTTAGGAAGCCAATAGTCCAGACTCTTGTAATAAATCAACGTCTTAAAGAAATTATATCTCTTAGGCCTCTTTATAAATCTCTCAACTAAAGTTTCTGTCAACTCTTCTAAAACATTTTCATAATCATAAATAAAATGATTGTTAGCTCTCTGTTTCAAAGCAGAAGCCATTGCGGATTTAATTATAGGATACATTTGCCAGGCATATTTTGTTCTTTCTTCCTGAGTCTTTGCATTTAATACAAGCTCTTGTATTCTATAAAACTCCTCTTCGTCTTTCTTAATTTCTTCTTTGCTCTTCATTACATTTCCTCATTACTACCCGAATTAGACTCTAATGCTAACAATTCAGCAGGTATTCTAGAACGAATTTCTTTGAGAGTGTCATTATCATAAGGAAGCTCTTTAATCCAGTCGTAAAACTGCTTAAATGTTTTCTCTGGAAATGCTTTAAATGCATTAGCTTTGCCCATTAACATATTCATAAATATCTGCTCTAATGTCTCATATTCAACGTTTGGTGCGTATTTAATAAACACGTTATGATACCACCAAGAAGCAATAAATGCATTCTGTTCTGCATATTCAGGAAAGTTTTGTATTGACTCAAAGTAAGTGAAGTATTTATCAACCATAAGTTCAGATGCAGTACGCACAATAGATGGATTAAACGGATTCTTCTTTGCAACAAACTCAATAGCTCTCTTAAAACAAATAGCAGCTCCTTTACTACAACCACCTAGATTATAAATAGGCATGTCGTTGTTATGGCCTTTCCATATTGTTCTAGTAATGCTATGTTCACTACCTTCATTCCAATAATAAACTGCTCTGTCTGTAATATTCCATTTAAGAGGAGTTCCTTCGATTAACATTCGTATTTTAGCGTTAAACTCACCGTCTTCCATACATCTTAAATGAGAGAATTCAATTTGATTTTCTTTTAAGAACTTAATAGCGTAAAGTCTACCAAATACCCAAGGATGTCCAACATCATTTCTAGGTACAAAGCCCATTGGTGTTTTCTGTAAAAAGCTTCCTTGGCTAACTACAACTTCTGGACCATTAAATCCTTGTAACAAAGTTTCTAATGAATACTGGTCGTAAAATACGTCATCAGCATCAATAAATGTAATAAGCTCGCAATTGTCTTTATAGGCTGCCTCTAAAGCTCTCTGTCTGGCTAATCCAGGGCCTGTATTTTCTGTAGTAGGGATATATTCGATTTCAAGACTAGGGAAGCATTTAATAATATCCTCGTAGCTACTATCGTCTGTAGTACAATCATCTGCTATATAGACTTTTGTCTTGTCTGAAATAGACTGTATAGCAATTGATGCCAATGTTTTGAAAATTGTTCCTTGAGCTTTAAATGCAGGAATACCAACAGCAATAATTTTCTTTTCCATATGTAAGTTTTTCTCCTTAAATATATACTAATATACATAAAATTAGTACAGAAGAAAAAGGAGAATAGATATAATGGCAGTAGAAAGAGTAGAAAGAAATAGTGATGGCAGCTATGACGCTGTAGATTCTGGTGGATTTGGTAAAGATTATCATGGACAGGATGCATTCGGTGAAAGAATAGGTGGTACTGGTATTGGTGGTAGTCATTTCGGTGGTTTTGAAGAGGGTCATTTTGGAGTAGGTGATGGTAGAGAACATTATGAAAGGGAAGCTACTTCTTATGGTGATATTACCCAAACAGAGTCTATGTCTAAATCAGCATTTGAAGCAGATAACGGTAACGAGTCAGAAGAGGAAGCCGGTTCAGGTATGAAAGATAGTCTTAAAGATTTAAACTCTGAGTCATCTGAAGAAAACAATAATGTAAGCTCAATGGATACCAGCTTTCAGATTGATGACACTGAAGAAGACAAAGAGAAGCATCAGCAAGAGTTGGAAAGAGCTGAAGAAGACAAAGAGGAGCATCAGCAAGAGTTGGAAAGAGCTGAGGAAAATGAAGCCGCTAAAGAGAAGTATCAGCAAGAGTTGGAAAGAGCTGAAGAACAATTAAAGGAAGTTAATGAATGGGGTGACGGGTTGAAGTCAGTTATTAATGAGTCAAGTACCTCACTAGGTGCATCAATTGACAAGCTTGAATCCAAGTCTATAAGCGATAAGATTGCAGTCCGCTTGACAGGTCTTGGAGGTTCAGTAATTAACCAGCTTGGAGATTTAGCTGAAGTACTCGGTTATAAAGACCTCGACAGAAATAAAATTGAAGCTGCGTATAAAGAGAATGGCACTGATGGATTAAGAGCTATTTTGAAAGAACTCCGTGAAAGGGGAGAAGCGTATGTTGATGAAAAAGTTAAAGGCGTACAAGACAGACGTGATCACCTTAAGAGCATTGTAGACTCATACAAGTCGCCTACTACTGACAAAACAAAGTCATCATTTACAGACAAAATGAAAGAAGCTAAGCCTGGTAAGCATATGTCTAACGCTAAAACATCTACATCAGATTATTATACAAAGGCTAACAAAGACTCAACTAAAGAATTACCAAAGGAAACTCCATCTCGTAACGACTTTGGTAACCACGCGGTTGATACACTCAAAGGTGTTACAGACATAGTAGCAGATAATACAACTGCAAATGCTCTTGGTATACAGTCACTAGAAGACTTTGCTAAAGAAAAGGGTGTTGATCCAAATAAACTATCAACTATGAAAGCTTATCGAAGTTATCAGAATAAGCAAATTATGAAAGCTATTCCAAATCTAATGAAGAAGATTGGCGGCTACATTACTGAAAGAATTAAAGATGCTTTTGACCCGTCACAGTTAACTGAGAGAATTCGTAATACTTTAGCAAGATATAATGCTGCAACTCTCGTAGGCGCTGCTATTTTATCAATTCAGTCTGGAGCAGGTATTCAAGCTTCTATTGATCAGGCTTTAACTATGGTAGATCCAGAAGATCAGCCTGCTGTTTCGGACTACCTTGAAGATGTATTAAATGATGAAGGAACAGTCAATGATTTGAAGGTTGCATTTGATGATGCTTTAGCTCCAGAACAGAATAGTGGTACAGCTGAATTAGATGAGTCAATTGTAAATATCGGTAGAAAAGATAACACTGACTACTCTGATTTTAATGCTGGTTTAGGTACTACTTCAGATGCTGACGTTAAGGTATTTATTGCAAGAAATGTGAAAGCTGATCCAATTTTAAGAAGAATGATTAGCAAGATGGGAAAATAATAAAATGAGAGTATTACTGGATGCTTTGTCTGGCTGTAATGAGAAGCAAGTAAAGAAAATTAATAATATTGTATGCACGATGTATAATCGATTAAGTCAAGCTGAAGAACAGAATAAGTCAAAGCCTCCAGTAAAATCTCGAGCTATCAAAGGTTTGAATGCAGACTTTATTACTTTAATAAAGGATAATTATTTCAATTATACGGTAGCTCTAGAATTTGTTCTTAACACAAAGACATTCGAACCCGAGAATACTTATGTACTAGCTACACTTAATCAAGAACTGAAGTCTCTTATTGGAAATGGAGCAGATAGCAGAACTAGTCCTAAAACTACACTCAGTAACTACGGAAATCTTATTGTAGAAGGAAACGTGATCAAGTTTGAATGCTTATTAAAACCAGATTCTGACTCGTATTATGTTTCTGTAACAGGGAGTGTTATATGATCGATACGTATGTAAGTTCATTTTCAAAGAAAAGAAGTCAAGCGCATATTAATAAGGTACTTCATCAAGTACAGGACGAAATAAACAACTACAATCCAATTGTTACTAATCAGGACTATGCTGAATACCATTTTAACGGATACGTAAAGCCAGGTGATGTAATTCAGATGCCTCGTCCATTAAAGCCTATCAAAGTCGTAGGTTATAGCAATGGCGTGCCTATTCATCTAGGGACTCTTGACACTACTGGTACTTTAGTAATTGATCAAAACATTACAATTTACAATGTTCCAAAATCTTATACAACAACAACTACTGCTTTTAGTATCGGTAAAGCAGAATCTCGTACGAATGTTTATATCACTTATGATAATGAAAATATTGGCTATAACCTGGCTTCCTGGGATGCTTATGCTAGTAACTTTAACCAGATTTATAGCAAGTATAATCAATACCGTAACCGTTTTAACATTGTTATGGTTACTGATAAAACTGGTGCTCTAGACGGTAATATTACAATTTCTAATATCGACTGTAAGTTTAATGATTTGACGATTTATGGTAATGGTGAAGTTAATGTAGGAAATATCTATACAAACACAACTCCTGGCGTTCAGAAAGTATTAAGAAACTACAGCTCTTCAGGTCCTTATTACTTCAACAATGGCGCTAAGATGGAGTTTGGTTCAGGATATATAGTTAATAATACCCTGTTTAACTATGTAGACAACTTTACTGCATTCACGCCAGTAGATGCAATGGTAACTAGAGGTAACTATATCGGAACTATTCCATCTGTCTGTGATGGATTAGGAATAAATGCAGCTCAGTTCTATGCTTTATTTGACCCAATAGTTGACGGTGAGCATGTATGTAACAGCTTAGGTATGATAGCTGATTACGACAATGTTGCTGTTTATTATATAGCATCTAGATATAATGCAGGAACTTATTCAAAGAAGTTTTCTAATGGAGTTACAAGAAAGTGGGAAATATCTATAGTACGAAAGAATGATGTAGTACCAGAGCTGTTCCAGTTTGGTGGTGATACATTTAATAACAATATCAACTTACTTCCTAACAATGGATACACTAATGCTAATACAAGAGACTACATTGGTAATGCATTTTACCATTATTCAGCTAAGAGATATGGTGCAACTTGGACTTACAATGGATTAAATAATTCTAGATATACACCTCCAGCACCAGAAGACTATTCGCATAACGTCGTATATAATGGACTAGACTTCCTCGACGTAAAGAGATTATCTCAGAAAGTCTTAATAGAATGGAATGAAGCATCTGATGAAACAACACTTCCTTTAAGATTAGGTTATTGTCCTTATCAGCAATACTGGAGATGGAATCAGAATTACTTTGATGAGCCACAATACATAACAAGAGAACAGTATGAAACAGATATGTGGAAGTTGTGTTTTCCTGGATACAACCTTAATTATGTAAATAGCTCGCCAAATCCAGCTGTACAAGAAGCTGGAGCTTTTATCTGGTACAAGAATCTTACTATGAAGAATTACACTATAGTAAACAAAGTTACTGAAATAGTAAACGAGGGTATCGAAAACAGACAAATTGTAATTGATTTAAAATACAGGAGAGGATTATGAGCTTTCAGACTATAGATAGAAAAAGTAAATTATTTACTCCGGTAGTTTCTGATGAAATAAATAAAATTATAAGCAATATTGATGATCAAATAGATAATCTGTATGCTCCTGTAATTGCATATAAAATACCGGTTACGGATGTTTACTTCAGGTTATTGAGATACAAGAATGCTTTGCACTTAAATAACTCATCTGTAAGAATCGGCTCTGAAGTTAGAATCCATATAGAATTTGACGTTAAACAGACTGGAACTATCGAGGGACTTTTGACTAAGTCCCCATACAAGTTCGGTAGTGACATTCCTGTAATGGCTGCTAGTACAAATAATAACCTTTATCAGTTCATTCTGAAAGCTAATGGAAATGTAAATATCGTAGCTTCGAATGTTGACAAAGGAAGTACAATCATACTAGACTATGTGATGATTTTGTGAGAAAAACTTATATAGGTAGAAAGGAAGGATAAAATGAATTTAGCGCAGATAGTACAATCTATTTTAACATATTTCTGTACAGCAGGGTTTGTTGCAGCTTGTGGATATGCAGCAGCTCTAAGTAAAAGAGTAACTATCCTTGAACAAAAAGTAGAGTTTAGTGATAAATGTTACACACAGACTTCTGAACAGATAGAGAAAATATTAACCGGAATTACAGAAATCAGTACTAGGTTAACAAAACTGGAGGTTAGACTTGAAGGGAATAATAAAAAGGATGTTGATTAAGCTCACTAGTACAAAGTTTTGCATAACTTTGTGGGCTATAGCTTTAATTACAGTTATATCGCTTAAGAACGTAGAAAGTATGAATAACATTGCATTAGCTCTAACTTCAGTTCCTGTAAGTTACTTTATAGCTAATACAATTCAGAAGAGGAGAGATCATAGAGATGAATAACATATATTTTCCATTAACTTCGCCAGTTAATACAGACAGCTTTGATACAACTTTGGATACAGAGAAAATCTCATTTAGAGAGAAGAATACTGTAGCTTATGAAAATGTTTTAAGAAGTCCTAGAATTAATAAAGGACCAGATGCGGTGTCTACAACAGGTAAGAATATTTCAGTATTAGGTAGTCCTAGTGATATTACAATCAGATGTGGCGACTTTGACTTAAAGACTAGTGCAGAATATTATCTGGACGAAGTTAAGGAAATAAAACCGCCTGTGTCTGGTGAAGTAACTGACGTTAAAGCAAACTATGATACTAAGGACATATTTTATCTAGTAAAACAGGCTAACGGTGATTATGTATACTGTAAGAATAATGTAGTCGTTGAAACTATAAAACGTGATTCTAGCTGGGTTGACTTTGCATGTTTTCTTTCAGTAGATGGTAAACGAATAAAGAGTTATGTATTATCCAACTGTTCTGTATATATGGAATGTGGCGACTTCAAGTTAAACTTAACAGACTGGTCTCAACTTTCTGGATTAAGCACGATTAAACCTTATGCATTTAATAATGGTGAGTTCTATAATCCAGGTCATTTTGTAGTAGGAGCTGATGGTATTGACCAGTACAGAACTCATTGTTATAGTTCACAATATGGTCATAAGCTTTATTTAGGCTGTGTTGGTACTGGTGGTCTTGTTACAGGCGAGCCTTTCCCAGACGTTGATACAAGGCCAACTAGATTAAGTAATGGTGTACTAAGATGGATGATATTGCTTGCTCCATCTTTACAAAATGGTACTAACTCTTATCTTGGTAAGACTGAATTAACTGTGGGTGAAACTGGTGGTACTGAGTCTTGGAATGACCCGTCAATAAAACGTATCCGTATGGTTTATGGATATAAGGCAGATGGTACCAAAATATATGTAAACACTAGCGAAGCTGGGTCTAACACAACTTCTGGCGTTGACGTAATAGACGTAAGCTCTGATATGGGTGCATACTGGAAGATACCTAGCCTTAGTGAGTTTGACAACTTCTTCCCACAGGCTTATGTATTCACAAACTATGCAAGTAACAGAGGAAAGTTTTATGACTATGGTCCAGGCTGGGCTAGATGTACTGTTCAGATAAGAAACTATGAACACAATACAACGACAAAGTCAGTATATCCTTTAACCAGCCCGGTAATGCTTTCTGAACTGAAAGACTATGAAGACGAAAACGAATGTTACTTGTTAGAGCCAGTTAACTCAAGTAACATATCTAATGACGGTAAAGCAATAGGTGATGGAAGTCAATATGCTGGAGCTGAAAACTATATCAAGTTTACTGATAATGATAAGCTTAATGGAATTTACTGGCGTAGACACTCTGTAACACAGGAAGAAATAGCATCTAAACAG